>NZ_JAUBRM010000189.1:0-4483 GCF_036701905.1 Microcoleus sp. MON2_D5 | reverse complement strand
GCGAATAACGAAGCAATCGCAGTATCTGTTTTTCACAGAGTTTTGTCTCCATGAGTGTCTTATCTGAACCGTATTGGCCTATAGGTAGCAAGAGGAATGAGATGGTAGTCGAACCCCTTATGCCAGAAAGCAACGGATTGGAGTTTACCCATAAAATAAGTACAGTGAAACATCCCTTCTGGGACGGTGAGTGGCCACTTTTCCCCATATTGTGCTTGCCAATCTATATGCCAGCCTCCTCTTTTCCTTTCCGTAAAACCTTCTCTAAGTAGCTCTACAATACAAACTGTCACCAGTAGTACACTACAAGCTGTCACCAGTCGTAGACTACAGGCTACCGCGCACTTCCTCCAGTTCATCAGATTTGCCTCCAGACCTCTCATGTCTCATCCAGTATTCTCCCTCAGCCGATGGCTAGGAAGTACGAACTTCGTCACGGTCTGAAACTTTTTTCCTTGCGATCAAAGTGAGAGTGATTGAGGATGCTGTATAAATCAGTCTGACTTGTAGATTTAAAGTTTCAAATTGAAAATGAAATCATAATTAGTTTTTAAAAAAATCTAAAATCTGAAATTTAAAATTCTAACATCACTCAATCCCTTATGGGGTCTGGATTGTTGTGTATTGACATCAACTTTGTTTTGTCCTGGTTTTTCTGTCTTACGTGTTTTACGTGTTTGTCATACATTTACACTCTCACTCGCTAGGTTCTGTATCACGAGCTAGATTGTTGGGGCTGATTTGGTTGCCAAGATGCTTGCTGCACCGTTGCCTAAAAATGACATTCCACTTCTAAAAGTTAGAGAGTCAAATAGAAATCAGAATTTCTATATCCTCACGTAGCTGTACCAGTTTCAAGCTCTAGGCGAGGAAAATTGCGTATCCCCGCCTTGATTCCTAGCGGGATTTTTTTGACGGGGCGTTAAGTCTTTATTGAGGTAAAAAGATTTAGAAACCGTCGAAAAAATCCCGTCCGCCCGTCCGGCGAAGAGGACACCAAAAGTCATGTGTAACGCGCTTGGTATACTGTCTTACAGTTTGTCTAACTATGTCTTACGCTTTGCCTGTGTCGTCTTACATTTACCTATATCGTCTTACAACTTTTTAGGAGTGTCTTACATCCTAATTGCTCCTTTAATGCTTCCCTCGGTTAGTGTTCCAGCAGTTAAAATTTAGTGTTCCGCTGGAAGCCTCGGAACACTGCGGAAGCTTCCCTGACAGGACAGAAAAAACCTCGGAAGCCCTGATGGAATGCGGGTGGAACGGTAAACCTAACAAATCGGACAAACTCCTGACACCTTGCAATATAAGTGTTTTAGCTGTCAGACGGACAATCTGACAGACGCTTGTCCGATAGCTGTCAGACGGACAGCTTGACACCTGTCAGCAAGGGTGCGATCGTAGTTGGTAAGGAAGATTGATGCGCGGTTGACGAGCACTTGCAATGCTAGCCAAACCACGACTTCCCCAAATCGTTGTAGTAGAACGTTTGGAGCTTAATAATTATGTCAGTTTTAGAATGCTTGTCTAGTGCAAGCGTGGAAACTTCTGCATTTCCCCGGCGCGAGCTGCTGGTTAAATCTTTGCCTCTACCAGAGTTTGCGATCGGTGATTTGGTATCTGAGGACTGGGAAGCTGAAGACGCGAAGGGAGTTGAGTATGCTGGTACTGATTTTGGGGAAGTTTTAGGTCTTCGATGGGTTTCAGAAGCCGAGTCGTGGTTACCCCAAAACACTTGGATATATTTTGTGCGGTGGACGCACAGCACTTCTGATGTTTTCTCTTATCCCACCTATGATGGGGAACCGAACATGGGGTGTGACTTGAGATTGATTAAACGCGCTTAAACGTCCTCTTGTGGCTGTCTTACGGTTAGCAATATTCGTAAGACAGCCACATACAGCTTTGTTTTACAGGCAGCACTGTACGTAAGACAACCACATAAAACTGAACAGAACGTGCTAAACGAATGCTAGAATTGGAGGAGAAACGCTACAAAAGCCCAAATACTTTTTTAAGTTAATGAGAACGTGGGCCGGGGGGAGCAGGCGGGCTATGCCCCGCCCCCCCGGCCGCGCTAACCGGGTCTGGTGATACCCGGTAAACTCCCCAAAAAAAAACATATGTGGTAAACTAACCACTTTCAAAAATTGGAAACTGTAGACAGCAGTGTAGACACCCTAAAATTAGCGGTTAGCAAAAATAAAGACTTAGAACGCTATATCCTGAAAATATGGTGGATTTAAATTTTTGCATCGAATTCGTTGAACGCAATGTCTGGGCTTTAACAGCTCCAGGGCAAACGATATTTGAGTATTATACTGCTCTGTTTTGGGCTCAGGAGCCACCAATAATGGCGATGCCACTAATTCCAATGCCGTCCGCATTGTTAAAAACGCTTGTTCTACATGGCTTCTCCAAAAAGGATTTTGATTTTTGGACTTGTGTGGTCAGATTAATGACCCAGTATATCGGCAAAGAAATCACGGTTATGCTGCGAGCTTTGCTCAAAACGCACTTTTTGGAGCTCTTAGTGGATGCCTTCTTGTGGGTCATAGATGAGCTTACATCTACTGACACCGAACTCTGCAAAATTGAAACAGGTCGCGACCCGCCTAAAATCTTTATTCCTATCCCCAAGATTGAATCGAATGGCTGTACTCGCAGCGATTTACTTCTGCTCGCTTAAAACTAAGCGGGCGGTTTTCCCTTGTGTTTAAACTACACACACCAAAAAACCGCTAAATCAATTGGACACTGAGCAGCGGCTTTTTGGATTTAATTCACATCACACTCGCTTAGGGCGAGCAATGACTTATGACCTATTCTACAGCTATTCCTGGGCAATTCTACCCCTTTACTTCCTCTATGGCTAAGAAACTGAGAGAGGCTGGCTTATCCGCTGCTGAGTGGCGCTTCTGGGCTTACTTAACAGAGCAAGACCCTTGGGGCGATCGGTACAAAGAATTAGACCCACTCGACATCATGAGAGAGTGTGGCATGAGTAAAGCCACTTACTACAGGGCAAAAGCTAAATTTCAGGAGTTAGGAATATTTGATTTTCAGGAGAGTAAAGTCAGTTTTAGGAATTTAGAGGGAATTTCCCAAATGAGACAAGAGTCTCAAAAATCAGAGCCTACTCTCAAAAATGAGACAGCTACTCTCAAAAATGAGACAGCAAAAGCAGAAATGAGACCGAAATCGCAAGAAAGAGAAAACGAATCTCTGCATCCTGTTCCCAGTAAGGATTCTAAAACTCTTCAGACTTCTTCAGACTTTAATCAGACTAATCAAACTCTCTCAGAAGCAAAAAGAGAGAGAAATGAATTTCTTTGGAAAAATTTTGATGAATCAATTCGGAGGGAACTCAGCTATTTTGCGTACCAAGTTGTAATTCCGAAATTACCGCAAAGACCAACCCTCTCGGATGTATGGATAGTCTGTCACTGCGAAGAACTCTTTAACCAGATGATGCGCGATGTTGAATTTCAAAAAAAATGGGATGAACTTTCCTTAAATTCTCCGGCGGTAGAATTTAAGGAGAATACTTCTAAGCTTGAACCGCGTGACACAGTGGACTGGTAAATAACTAGCGGTTACATATAGAGGTTGCAGAACTCTTTGGGTAACTTTAAGCCCTGGCTCAGGATATCTCTATTTTTTGATCCAATCTCTACAACGTCTATTCTCAACAAATTGTTATAATTGAGAAATTCTATAAATAGTAGAGAGGTGACTAAGTGACAAAATATAGCTTTGCCAACCAAGCTGACAGATTTTCAAGAGCTCGAACAGAGCTTATGACACCACATCGTGATGGAGAAGAAAAAAGTTTTATCGAAGCGCGGATTCAATGCAGACAAGCATTTCAAGATTTTGATGAAACACAAGTTGACGACGAAAGTGCCCGTGGTTGGATCAAAACTATTAGACGTTTCATAGCCAAAACTAGCGGGCAAGCTCTGCATGGAGGTTTGGTTGAGTGCATACGTGATATGGACTTAGAAGAAAAGTGTGAATTTTCAAAAGCTGTTGATCAGCTTGCAAGTTGGTTTAAAGGAAAATCCTGGGCTGAGACAGAAAGCTAGCTCAGGATACGTTCATATCCTGATGAAGTTTTAGCCGTTCCGATCGGTGGGGGAGGTATTGAAAATTCGATTTTTCAATGCCTGACACGGCACACCCGAAGGCTAAGTCAGGATAGCTCAATATCCTGACTTAGCTGCAACACTTCTACGTCCTGACCTAAAAAATATGGATATTCCCTCTAGAGAGGTGGTGTCCTTGTTTGCACCATTTTAAACCTTCTTTAAGCACCAGGTCGGTATCCATTTTTTTACCTGGTTTTTTTGGATCGGGTTTCACAATTAAATCTATTGGGCGATTCCTAGAATGTTGCCTATAGGTCAATACGGTTCAGTTAATGTTTTTTTGTCATTGCGAGCGAATAACGAAGCAATCGCAGTATCTGTTTTTCACAGAG
>NZ_JAUBRM010000188.1:0-4491 GCF_036701905.1 Microcoleus sp. MON2_D5 | reverse complement strand
ATCCTTTCTCTGCGCTGTGCTTATCTCAATGGTCAACTTTCCACTTGATATATGTGCAAAACTGAGATGCACCCGCGAACAGTATGGCGGTTTACAGTTGGTATGCCTTCCAAAGGAGCAGGCTGAGCGAGTTTGGGGTAAGATTTAAAGTAGGGCGATATCCTCATTAATAACTTTTAAACAGAAGGACGATCGCCCTTTTTAAACCTCTTCAACAACTCCGGCGTCACCAAGCCTTGGGGAAAAAATATCGTCCCCAAAACAATCAGCAACCCAAACACAATTAACCGCCCATCCCGCAGAAATTGTGCCAACCAAATCGGCAATCCTTGAATAGTCGCCATTCCCCTCAAAACTTCCGGTAAAGCAGTAAACACCATCCCACCCAAAACAGCTCCCAGAAACGTTCTGCTACCACCAATCAACACAGAAGTCAAGTAAATAATACTAGCATCAAAAGTCCCTTGACGGGCGTTCCAAGTATTGAGGAAATGAGCACTAACAGCACCCACCACACCAGCCAAAACAGCACCTAACGTGAAAGCCAAAACCTTATAAAAAGTTGGGTTAATGCCGATCGCATCCGCAGCCAACTCATCAGCGCGGATTGCAGCAAAAGCCCGCCCCACCCGAATCCGTTCCAGCCGATAGACAATCGCCATACTTACCAACAGTAAAGGTAGTACAATCCACAAATACTCGATCGGTGTCCCAAACGGTTGCGGAATCCCAAAAATGCCCACAGCCCCGCCAGTGATATCTAGATTCAGCGATAAAACCCGCAAAATTTCCACAAAAGCAATAGTTGCGATCGCCAAATAAATCCCACTTAACCGCAGCGCCGGAATTCCCACTAAAATACCCAGCAACCCCGAAACAGCCCCTGCAATTATCATCTCCAATAACAGCAGTGGCAGGGGAAATAAACTGCCCGTCGTTTGAAACACTGTTGTAGACAAAATCGCCGCAATATACCCACCCAAAGCATAAAAGCCAGGACTAGCCAAAGACAACTGACCCGTCATTAGAGGCAAATACAGGGACATTCCCAACATTGCACCCAGCAACATCGAGACAATCAGAAACCCATAAGTAGTAAAAAATGTAGCCATTTGATTTTAGATATTTTAGATTAGAACTTATTAACGAAAATCTGGTTAGCTTGGTTTCCAATTTGGATTTATTAAGCTAGTCTGAATATGGTCTTCCCACCGACCATTTATCAACAAATAGTCTCTAGCGTAACCTTCTACCACAAATCCCAATCTTTTAAGGAGATTGCCGCTACGCTGATTGTGAGGCATATAATTTGCCATAATGCGATGTAAATTTAACTCTTCAAAAACATATTGAATTGCAATTCTCACAGCTTCCGTCATATAACCTTTACCTTGTTGCGTTTCTGCCAGATTATATCCCAAAAAGCAGAAATGACCGGCCCCTCGTACAAAATTATCAAAATTAACGTTACCGACAATATACTCAGGATTAGCCTTCTCAAAAACCCACACTTTTAAAGATTTGTCAGACTTAAACCCTTGGAAATCTTTCTCTACTTGTTTTTCCCAATAAGTTTTAGTTAAAAAATCCTCCGCCCAGTGTCGGTGCCAGGGAGTAAAAAACCTTTGATTGTCTCTGTAAAATTTAATAATTTCGCAAATATCGTCTTGATTGGCTAATCGTAAAAAAAGGCGCTCGCTTAGTATTAATGGAACTTCCGAATTCATCAAATTGCCTCTGAGGTATGAATAAATTTTCTAGGTACGTATGTAAAACTCCACCACAGTTTATACGGGCTGGTTTAGCTATAGTCTTTGCTGGAAACCCATTGTCCATTCTCAAAACCGCCCTGCCTTATTAGATGTCTTGCAAATAATACTACACCTTTTGAATCAAACGCCGTCCAAACAAACCCTGCGGTCTAACCAATAGCATAATAAACAATATGGCAAAAGCAACAGCATCCTTATAAGCCGAAAAATCTCCAGGTACAAAAGCCTCTACCAAACCAATTATAAAACCTCCCAAAACTGCCCCAGGAATACTTCCCAACCCACCAAGCACAATCACCGCCAAACCTTTCAAACCAAAAGCAATACCAAAATACGGCCCAGCAATACTCACACTCGAACCCACCAAACTCCCCGCCAAACCCGCCAGAAAACTGCTCACAAAAAACGTCAACACAATGTATCTATCAGTATCAATACCCAATAAACTAGAAGTAGTCGCATCTTCAGCCACAGCCTGCATTGCTTTGCCAAATTTAGTAAAATTTATTAAGTAAGTTAAAACAGCTACAATCGCTACAGATACCGCAAAAATTACTATTTGAACAGTACGAATCGGAATTGGTTTATCCCCAGTCCCGAAGTTAATGGCAGCAGGTAAATAGCCGTAAGTGTTAGCCGGAAAAGTGTAAATTTCCGCACCGACCAGATATTGGATGATATTGGCGATCGCTACAGCTACACCCAAACTAGAAACCACAGTCAGCAGAGGATCCGAGTGTCGTCGGCGCAAAGGTAAAAAAGCAACTCTTTCAACTATTACTCCTACCAAACCAGCCATGACACTTCCCAAAATTAACGCCACAGCAAAAGGCAACTGCACCGGAATTCGAGCGTTAGCCCACAACCCATTAAAACCGAAAGCTCCTCCCATCAGCGCATAAGTGAAATAAGCACCCAAAGTAAATACGGCGCCGTGAGCAAAATTAATAATTCCCAAAATAGAAAAGACCAGCGTGTATCCCAGGGCAAAAATAGCATACACGCTGCCGATCGACAAACCATTCAAAAATTGTTGCAAAAACAGAGTTAAGTCCATTACCAGTTAAGAAGTGAGCATCACACCAAAATCATTCAACAACAAATATGTCCGCGATTTTCCCTCTTCCCTCTTACTTCTTTGGTCTTCCTGACACCTGTTACATCCGTTACATCTGTTACAAAAGCAGTGGACAAACTTCCCTCTCCCCTCATTTCAAAAACTCAAACTTACCATTATTGCCATCTGCCTCCATCTTAATCCGTGCCACATAAAACTCTTTCTGATTAATCTCACCTTCAGGGGTAAAAGAAATTTCCCCCAAAGGCGTGTCATACTTTCCACGCAACAACTGCTGATTCAAATTTGTACGCAACTCTGCTAAAGGCTTTTCGCTAACCTTAGACTGAGCATTAAGTGCCTTTAATGACTCAACAAAAACTTGTACGCCAGTAAAAGCCTGAGCGCTAAACTGAGGCGGTTCTTTCTTAAATTGAGCGCGATAAGCCTCGCGAAAAGCCTTATTAACTTCATTTTCATATTCCGGGCTGTAGGCTTGGGCAATCAAAACTCCATCACAGAGTGCTTTACAAACAGGAAATAAATTAGAAGTATTCAGACCATTGCCGCCAATTATCGCGCCTTTGTAACCCAACTCCCGCAATTGCTTAATTAAATTGCCTCCATCGGCGGCCAACCCGGAAATAATTATCAAATCGGGGTTGACATTTATTGCGTTAGTAGCTTGAGACTGGAAATCTGTATCAGTAGTCAAGAATTTTTGGACGGTTGCCAATTCCAGCCCCATATCTTTAACAGTTGTCTGAAAAGTTTCAGTCTCAGATTTGCTAAAAGCATCATTCTGAGCAAAAAACACGGCTACTTTCTTAATATTGGGATTTTGCTTCAGTGCAGCTTTAACTGCATTAGGTGCTACCACGGCCACAGGCGCGGAGACTCGGGCCACATAATCGCCAATCTGGGGAATGCCTTTAGCGGTGTTGGAGGGTCCGAGTACGGGAACTTTTGCGCGATCGGCGATCGGATCGGCACTAAAAGCTTGCTGCGAGAGAGTTGGCCCCACAATACCTACCACCTTATCCTGATTGATCAGAGTATTGAAGGCATTGATTGTCCCTTGTTCATCTCCACCAGTATCTTGGAACACCAGTCTAATCGGCGTCCCATCCACACCGCCCTTATCGTTGAAATACTTCAGAGCAATTTTCGCGCCAGCCACCTGTTCCTGACCGAGCAAAGCCACATTGCTAGTTTGCGCCACCCCAACCCCAACAGCAATAGCGGTAGAGTTCCCCGCAGCCGAACCCTCTGACGAAGTTGCTGGAGATGGCGAAGTACCTGTAGATACGGTAGTTGATGTCTGGGGAGTGTTCGTCTGACTGCAAGCGCTCAGCAGTAAAGCGCAGGTAACGAACAAGGCAGTAGGGCGAGCGGCAGGTTTTTTCATAAGCGGGCGATCGAACACATATATATAGACCATCTCTATATAGAACATCTATATGTGCAAATATTCTACCGATTCGCTGAAGAGTCCCGGTCCAAAGTGTATTTCCGGGGTCAAAAAGCAGACCCAAGCCCTAAAGAGGAGTCAGGTCTCGGATAGCCGAGCGGTGAAGGACAGCCAAAACCCTTGTTGTGTATAGGTTCAAAAAAAATCAAAAATAATTTGGCAAAACGCTTGACAACTCTGGGGAGAGTTGA
>NZ_JAUBRM010000034.1:0-72849 GCF_036701905.1 Microcoleus sp. MON2_D5 | reverse complement strand
GCTAAATATAATCTTTTCAATTTTCCTAACTTGAAAAGATTTGATGCCTTTTCACAATTCATATAGGATTGCTATATGTTTTGGTAAATTTGACAGTATTCATCTATAAATTTGACTGTGGGTACTGGTTTACGAGGCTCTACCATAGGACTGGCAATGCTTTTGGGGTGTGTCACTGCTTATACTACCACGAGAGTGACAAAAGAGGGTTAAGCTTGTGAGTTTAATTCAGTCATGGAGACACCAACACTTTCAGAAACCGAGTTTTTTACCAAGATACTTCGTTGCATTCCTTTTCGCAGGTAAAAAAAACCGTTTTAGAGGGTCGGGAGTACGCCCAAGACAGTAAAATTTAAGAGGGAAAATTTGGCAGTTAATTTTCAGCAGAAAGTAGGAGAGAAAGATTTGTGAGTATTTTTAAGAAAAAAATTAATCCTTCACCCTTCGCTAATCTGCCATTCAAACAGCCGATCGACCGCACCGCCATCTTCCTCATGCTAGTGCTGAGCGTCTTAATCGGACTGCTGCTGCTGAGCGGCGATCGCACAGCACCCAGAGTGCGAGAATTTACCTGGGAAAACAAACAAATCGGCGCCGAAGATACCGGCTTTATCCTCACATTCTTTCGGCCGATGAACCAGTCCACCGTCGAGGAAAACTTAAAACTAGAACCCCCCCTCCCCGGTAAATTTAGTTGGGCGGGAAGGCGCATGGCTTACACTCTCAAAGATCCAGCACCCTACGGCGTTACCTACACAGTCAAACTCGCCGGAGCAACCGACAAGTATTTCGGAGACAACAACCAAAATAAAGGAACGCCAATGCAACCGTTTAGCAGTTCCTTTCGCAGCCGCGATCGAGCTTTTGCTTACATCGGTGTCCAAGGCGAAACAGAAAGCAGATTAATGCTAGTCAATCTCACCAGCAGCGAATCGAAACCGATAGCGCTGACTCCCAAAGATTTAGTCGTTACCGATTTTAAACCGTATCCCGACAGCGATCGCATTTTATTCTCCGCCACAGATCGATCGATCGCCCGTACTGGCGGCACTCTAAATCAAGAACTATTCACAGTCACCACCGGCCTCAACCCCCAATCGGGATCAGGAACTCAACAAAAATACCCAGCCGGTAGAATCGACAAAATCTTAGACTCCAAAGATTACCAAAACCTCAAATTCGACCTCTCAGCCGACGGAAAAATCATTGTTGTCCAGCGCGTCAACCGCAGCAATCCCGGCGATTTCAGTCCTTGGATTTTGGAAGAAAAACAGGCGCCCAGACCATTGGAAAATGAACAAGGCGGAGATTTTATGATTCGCCCCGACAGCAAATCGATGGTAATATCCCAAAAACAAGGATTAGCGATCGTCCCCCTCAAACCGGAAGCAGACCCAGTAGAATTTTTGCCAAAATACGAACAAGTATTGGGGATGGCCCGCGACAACTCTGCCGCCGCCTATGTTAAATACAACAGCGACTTTACTCGATCGCTTTTCATCTTAGATAACCAAGGTGTAGAACAAGAAATATTGCGTATTCCCGGCAGCATTATGGCCGTTTATTTCGACCCCCGCAAAAACCAAGACAACCAAGTTCAGCGTCTCTACTGTTTGTTAGCCCAACGCCTCAAAACAGAAAGCTACAAAGAACAGCCTTTCCTCGCCACCATCGACCTCAAAAAAGAGGGTACTCGTTTGGTAGGAACCATCAAACCGCTGCTGATTTTGCCCAACCAATTAGATACCCAAATCAGTTTATCTCCCGACGGGCTGGCATTAATTTTCGACCAATCAGTCACAGCAGCAACTCCCTCAGCAGCAGACAGTCCCCGCAACGATAGCGGACAGTCGATCGCCACCAGCCGCCTCTGGCTGCTACCCTTAGGAGACATACCCGCAGACGGTTCTCCCGCAAAATTACAGCCAGAAGAACTTCCCCTTGCCGGCTATCACCCCCGCTGGCTTCCCTAAATCGATTTTAGATTTTAGATTGACCGATATTGGTAAATATCAATAGGGTAAGGTGCGCCCATAAACACCAAGCGTTGAAATGTGCGCGGTGTACACCCTACTTTTACTAAATTGATTTGAGATTTGAGATTTGAGATTTGAAATTGAGTTGATACTAAGCCATACTGGTAAGTATTACAAACTTTTGAAACAAACTCACCAGCCTGCAATTTCACATCTAAAACCTCAAACCTAAAATCTAAAATTCGCATGACTCCCGAAGAAATTAGCAATACCCTTAAAGACTTATTTGGTGACAGTGTTGAGATGCCTGCTGCCACTTCTTGGCAAGTAGAAACCCCCAATTTTCGCCTGTTAGTCCTCCTTTCAGAAGACGGGACTTGGCTGCGGATTTTGCTGCCGATCGCCGATGCCCAGGAAGCTCAACCATTTTTTGATAAACTCCTAGAAGCTAACTTCGACACCACCCTCGAAACTCGCTACGCCTTACATCAAAACGTTGTGTGGGGAGTATTTCAGCACAGTTGTGCCACACTCGCGGCCGCAGATTTCTCGGCCGCCGTCTCCAGAGTGCTGGCTTTGCAAGAGCGAGGTTTGTCCGACTTTTTCGGCGGTTTAATAGAAAGCCGCATCCGTCAAATCATCAAAGGTGCGAAGATGCAGGGACAGTCTGTGGAAACTACCCTTCAGACTTTAGACCGTTTCTACGCAGAAGGATTGATGGGTGAAATGGAATTAGGGCGAGAGTCTCGCGAAAATACTCTGGCGGCTTGGCGGTATCAGCTAGAACGCCTCTGGCCGGAGGTGGAACCCTAAGACGATTTGAGATGGCAGATGGCAGATGGCAGATTGCAAAAAACCGACTACCATCGAGGTTGGAAGTTGCCTAAAGTTGCATTTCTTTTGAGTGGTATAGCAACCGCCAATACGGTGAGAAGGTTCTTAATTGCACAAACCCTTGCGGAACATTGCTTGTTCCTTCTCTCCTAGATAACTAAAGCCTCCCATCCGTTACATTCGGTTACATCCGAAGAAAGCGAATCCGTTGCCGAACTTCTTTCTGCTGTAGAATCTGCCGATTGTTACCTGGACCCCAGTCTTGACGGTACCGTTGGAGCCTCAAGCCCCTTGGACGATGGCTAATCCGGGCCCTCCAACCCTCGAAGGATGCCCGTATATTCACTGATAACGCGCTCGCGGTTCTCCAATTCCCTTCTATCACTAGAAAAATGGTATAATTTATCACAATAATTAGTTATAAATATTAAAAATTTTCGGAAAACAGGCGATCACAGGTATATCATGGTAAAAAGTTTAAAGCGCGTGCTCCGTAAGTTCCACAAAAGCTTCGATCGTTTAATATTGACTTAGAAACAAAATCTTTAGCAGACAATGCTACTGCGATCGGGTTTTCCCATCGGGTGCGGTTGAAATTTCACAAATTAGCAACTACCCGCTACCAATTACCCGTTACCAATTAATAGCAACTTAAGTTGTTAATGAATACAATTTTAACAGGGGTTTCATCTATGTTTGCTGTGCGTGAGACTAGCTCGGAGTTATCAGTGTTGCATATACCTGAAATTTGTACTTGGAACATCTCCTTAGAATCAACTCTCCTAGACCTGCCCCTCTACCACTGCCAAATTGAATTAACTCAACAGGCAAAAGAAGTAGCCCAGGCTTTTGAAGACAATTCCATGCTTCCCGGCGTCATTTTGACAGAGCGGGGTAATTTTGTCGGCATAATATCCAGGCGTCTATTTTTTGAAAAAATTAACCGTCGCTACGGATTAGAAATGTTTTTTAAGCGACCAATAGAGGTATTATACAAGTTTTCAAAGCCAGATCCGCTGATCCTTCCAGGCAGTAAATTAATAGTAGAAGCCGCCCAGGAATCGCTTTACAGATCCGCCGAATTAATTTACGAACCTGTAGTAGTGGAAGTAGCACCTCAGACCTACAAACTATTAGACGTACACCAATTAATGGTCGCTCAATCAAGAATTCACCAATTAACAAATAAGTTACTCCAAAAACAAACCCAAGCCAAACTCATCCAAACAGAAAAAATGGCTAGTTTGGGGAGAATTGTAGCAGAAGTAGCCCACGAAATCAGAAATCCGCTGAACTGTATTTGGGGAAATTTAACTTTTCTGCTGTCCTATTTTGAACACTTGCTTCAGCTCATGTCGGTTTATGAAGAAGAATATTCGGCACCGTGTCCCCGAATTGAGGCCCTTAAAAAAGAAATTGAATTTGATTTTTTACAAGAAGACTTGCCTATCACCTTAGAAGGGATGGAGTTGGGAGCAGCGCAATTGTTAAAAATAGTTAACGGGCTGCACCACTTCTCTCACATGGACGAGACAAAACCAGTGGAGACCGACATTCACGAATGCGTGGAGATGACGCTGTTAATTCTGAAAAACCGCTTTAAAAACAGCATAGAAGTGGTTAAAAATTACGGCGAACTGCCGCTAGTTAGCGGCTACTCCGGTCAGTTGAGTCAGGTGTTTTTGAATTTGTTAGTTAATGCTCTAGACGCCCTGACCGAGTACGCAGCCGATCGAGAAATACACACCCCGTGCCCGGACAACTGGCAGCCCCAAATCGAAATTACCACTAAAGTGATAGAAACCGAACACGGCAAGCGGGTGGCCATTTGCATTGCCGATAACGGGCCCGGCATTCCTCCAGAAAATCACCAGCAGATATTTGACACCTTTTTTACCACTAAACCAGCAGGCAAAGGCAGCGGTATGGGGCTAGCTATCTGCAATCAAATCGTCACAGAAAAGCACGGCGGCCAACTCAATTTGCGATCGCAACCAGGCAAGAACACTGAATTTGAAATTCTCCTGCCCATAGTTCCCAAAACATGATTAACTCAAAAAAATTCTCGGTTGTTCGCTCCTGTGGTGAAATGATAGGCTAGCTTAGTAGTACGTTCTCCATTCACTTTCTCAGCGTTTCGGCAACTAAAAGTTCCAGTGGCAAATAAATTCAGTTCCAAACTCATTGGCCCTTCAGTCTCCGAAGGCAGCCATCAAGACCTTTCCCTAGAGTCTACGCTCTGGGATTTGCCCCTGTATGACTTTCAGGTTAAATCGAGCTGCTTGGCTGTGGCAGTTGCCGAAATGTTTGAACAGCATCCGCTAGTGCCGGGAGTCGTGTTGATGGAAGCAGGAGAGTTTGCTGGCATGATATCTCGCAGGCAACTGCTGGAATATTTGCTCAAACCCCAAGGCCCCGAGCTATTTTTGCACCTACCGCTAAAAGTTCTCTACAGTTACGCTCGCCTCGAAATATTATTGGTTCCAGAGAGTACAACCATTTTGGCAGCCGCTCCACAAGCTCTGCGTCGATCGCCCGAATTGCAGTCAGAACCGATCGTCGTCCAAATAGACTCTCAATCTTACCGGCTCTTAGACCCTCACGCGCTAAACATCGCCTACTGGCAAATTCGCGGCATAGAAACTCAAGTCCGCTACGAAAGAGCCCAAACTCAAATGATTCAAAGCGAAAAAATGGCGAGTTTAGGGCGTTTAGTCAACGGAGTAGCCCACGAAATTTTAGATCCGGTAGGCTTTATCTGGGGGAATTTAACCTACGTAAGCGACTACAGCAAAAACTTGATGGAATTGCTCTCAGTTTACGACGCATACTGTACCGACCCCCCGCCGGAAATAGCACAGCTCAAGGAAGAGATCGACTATGACTTTTTGCAAAACGATTTCCTCCGAACTGTTGCCAGCATCAAATCGGGAGCCGAACGTTTGAGCAAGTTGGCAACCAGTTTGCAAAACTTCTGCCACATCGACGATATTTATCCCAAACCGACCGACTTGCACGCCAACCTAGACAGCATACTTTTGCTGCTCAAAAGTCGTTTGACCAGGGAAATTAAAGTAGTGAAAAACTACGGCTACCTGCCGCCAGTACCCTGCTATGCAGGCCAACTAAACCAAGTATTTATGAATATCTTGACCAATGCTATTCATACATTAATTAATGAAGCAGTCGGTCAAGAATTGGCGAAAGAGTTCAAAGGTGGAGGACTCAGAGACGCCGCTCGCCAGCCTAAAATTGAAATCACAACTCAAGTCTGCTGTCCCGAACCTGCGCCGGATTTAGATAAACTTCATGTTCGCTGGGTTTCGATTTGCATAGCAGATAACGGGCCAGGAATGTCACCTAGCAAGTACAAAAAAATCATAGAATCATTCTCTACTGAAAAACGCGCCCTCAAAGAAACCAGTTTAGCAGTTAGCTATCAAATCGTGACGGGCAAACACGGCGGTGCATTCAGAATGCGATCGGAATTAGGCAGCGGCACTGAATTTGAAATTTTGTTACCCTTGGCTTAAAGAAGGAAGAAGGAAGTTCGGCAACGGATTCTGTAACGGATGTAACGGATGTAACGGATGTAACGGATCTCAGGAAGAAGGAAGTTCGGCAACGGATTCTGTAACGGATGTAACGGATGTAACGGATGTCAGGAAGAGGGAAGAAGGAAGAGGGAAGAAGTTACAGTGTATTCCTGATTTAGGAAGTATAGGACACGGCAATGCCGTCTCCCTACCTGTTATCTGTACTGCGCTCAACTGAAAACTGCTGTAACAGTCAACAGTCAACAGTCAACAGTCAACTATTATCTAATTGACTGCCGCACATTTTACAAAATCTAGCATTAGCATCGTGTACAGACCAACCGCAACCTGTACAAACAGCTTCTCCGTGATTAGCACTTTTAACTAATTGTCTAATCAAATCCCCCAATTGCCAAGGAATCAGAGCAATTCCTGTCAAAATCATCAAAATAGTCAGAAAACGGCCGGATTCCGAAATCGGAGTAACATCGCCAAATCCCACCGTCGTCATCGTGACAACCGAGAAATAAACAGCATCCAAAAAAGTTCCAAAACTTTCGGGATTGGCCGGATGTTCGACTTGATAAATCAAACCAGAATAAACAAAAATTATTGCCAGCAAAGTAAACAAAATCCGAGCAAAAATAACCCCATCTTCGCTGCTGATGCGGAAAATAGAAATTTTTAATTCCAGAAAGCGGATGAGTCGGAGAATTCTAAACCAGCGAAAAATTCGGATAAAACTAACGTTGACAAATCCCAGCAAAAATGGTAATATGGCCAGCAAATCAATAATTGAAAAAAAACTAAAAATAAATTTAACTCGATTTTCTGCACACCACAGCCGCAATAAATACTCAACTACAAAAACTATTAAAAGAACAGTATCGAGAGTTTGGAAATTAATTCTAACAGGCCCCGAAAGCGGGTAAGTTTCGGCGATGAAGCTGGCGGAAGATAAAAGAATGAGTCCGGTAAGAGTTAAATTGACGGTTCTGCCAATTGGGGTTTCGATGTCTTCGAGATAAAATCCAATTTGCGATCGGGTTAACATAGATCAGATAATTAATACCATTTCTCAGGTAAGGAAATTATCGCACATGAGCATCGAATTAACTAAGGGTGAAAGATTCAATCTTTCTAAAGAAACTCCTGATTTCAGTAAAATTGCGATCGCCCTGGGGTGGCAAGTCAGCCAGACAGCACAAAACTGCGACATTGACGCATCTGTTTTTATGTTAGCGGCGGACGGTCGCATTCCCGAGGAAAAGTATTTTGTATTTTACAACAATCTGACCTCCCCAGACGGTTCGGTTCGGCATTCAGGAGACAGCGCGACTGGGCAAATAGACGGAGATGACGAGACGGTTTATGTGGATTTGAGTAAAATCAATTCGGCGATTCAGGAAATTGTGTTTGTTGTGACTATTCACGAGGGACAGGAAAAGAATCAAAGTTTTAGTCAAGTTGAAAAGGCTTTTATCCGGCTTTACAATTCAGAGACTCTTAGCGAAGTGGTTCGGTACAATTTAAATCAGATATTTTCGCAAGAAACCGCTTTAGAATTTGGACGGTTGTATAAGAAGAATGGCGAATGGAGATTTCAAGCGGTAGGACAAGGATATAATGCTGGGTTGCAGAGTTTTGTAGACAAGTATTATGTTGAAAATGCGGTTGAGAAAAGCTCGAATGCTGGTGAGAAGGTTGATGATGCTGAGGTTGTGAGGCGGTTTAGCGAGCGGGTGGACAAGCTATTGCAGGAAAAAGCAGCGGGAGAGTCTGTTGCTAATCCTGTGAATGCGGATAACTTGGAAGCTGATAAGGATGTTGATGATTCTGTTAAGGATGTTGATGATTATGTTTCAAAAAATCAGGAATTTGCTATCACTGCTGAGGAATTTTTACGGCGGTATAACCAGGGAGAACGGGATTTTACAGGGATTAACTTAGCAGGAGTCGATTTGAGCGGCAAAACTCTGGAATATCCCATTAGTTTCAGTCAAGCAAACCTGAGCAATGCCAACCTGAGTAATGCCAACCTAGTGAAGGCAAACTTGATTGGAGCTAACCTGCAAGGGGCAAACTTGAAATCCACAAACCTGCAACAAGCCGATTTAATTCAAGCTAATTTTAGTGGTGCAAACTTAACTAAGGCAAATTTGAATTATGCAAGACTCATTCAAGCGAATTTAAGTCAAGCAAAGTTGAGCGAGACACAATTGCATAGTGCGAACTTGACTACAGCCAATTTAAGCAGTGCCAACCTAACTCAGGCAAATTTAAATAACGCTAATTTGATAGGAGCAGATTTAAGTCAAGCCAAAGTAACTAAAGTTAGCCTATCTTATGCTGATCTAAGGGGGGTTAAGCTGAATGGGGTAAGTTTAGTTGCCGTAAACCTTGATGGAGCAAACCTGAAAAACGTAAATTTGAAAGCGGTAAGCTTGATCGGATCTAGTCTTGCTCAAGCTAATCTGAGCGGTCAAAACTTGGCAGGCTTAAACCTGTCTGGAGTTAGCTTTCAAAATGCTAACTTGAGTGGAGTAAACTTAACTTCAGCAAACCTGTGCGGAGCAAATTTGAGTTATGCAAACCTAGAGAAAGCTAACCTGAAAGATGCCAACTGGGTTGGAGCAAATATGACAAGTGCTAAACTCGCAGGTGCAATTATGCCAGACGGCACAACTCACGAATAAATGGAAGTGCGATTTTTGTACTAAGGACTTCAGTCCTTATATTTCTGGATTTAAGGGCTGTGACTCGGAGAAACCGGGTTTTTTATCGATCGCGCAAGGAAACCAAATATTGTCGCAAAAAACCCGGTTTCTGGCCCAGCGCGTACTGGATTTAAGGGCTGCGACTCGGAGAAACCGGGTTTTTGCCCGCATCGGCGCGCCCAAACGCAATATCTCGAAAAAACCCGGTTTCTGGCCTAGTGGGTACTAAATTTAAGCGCTGTGAGTTTGAGTATAATTAGGGTTAAATGTCCAATATTATAGATTTGAGATGAATGAATCTGACACGGAAATTATAGAATCTACCCTCAGATGGATGACGGAGTTTGTCGAGTTACCGCATCCAGTTTTCAGTGATTTACCGATTTGTCCCTTCACTAAAAAAGCACGCTTGGCAAATCAAATTTTATTCAAAATCGAGCAGTTTTCAGCGCTGACTGAGTTTGATGGAGATTCTGCCATAATGAAATCGATTTATGAATTTTACAATTCCGACTTGGAAATAATGGTAGTAATTAATCCAGAAAAAACAGCAATTACTGCGCCAGAAACTAAAGAATTGATAGACAAACTCAATAATCAGATTTCAGAGTTGGGCTTGCTGGCTTTTCACATCCATCCCGAAGAAGATTTTAATATTGACGGGCTTCATACTAGGAGGATGCCGTATCCGGGCTTCACTGTTCAAGTAAATTCTAAGCTGAAGCCAGCTTCCGATTCTTTAGAGAAAACTGAATATTACAAAAATTGGACTGCCGAACAACTAAAATATTTGGGGATTCCGAGAAATTGACGATCGCCCGCCCTCCCCGCGTATCTCCCAGCCATTACAATTAATTCAGCAAAAAATCTTTACACATAAGAACTCATGCAGCTCAAGTCAACAACCCGCCATATTCGCATATACACCGCCATCCTCGAAGATAACGAACTCGTACCCAGCAATGACCTTTTGACCCTCGACATTGACCCAGATAACGAACTTAACTGGAATGACGAGTCAGTCAAACAGGTACAGGCCAAATTTGACCAACTCGTAGACGCTTACGAGGGCCAAGATTTGACCGAGTACAACCTCCGCCGTATCGGTTCGGACTTGGAACACTTGGTACGATCGCTCCTCCAAAAAGGCCAAATCAGCTACAACCTCAACGGGCGCGCTGTCAACTACAGCATGGGATTACCTCAAGTTGATGCGAAAATTCACCTGTAAGCACGATCGGGCGATCGGCATTTGTATCAACTTAAGAGTGAAACCCATAATAAATCTCGCTTGTAGCTGAGTTTCCATCCCCTCTTAGCTTGCCCCCGACTCCCCTTAATGAGGGGAGTCGGGGGTGCGAGAACTCGTCTGCCTTAATGGCGATTAAGGGGGCTCTAGACTTCGATAGAAAGCAAAGACTCTGAGGCGGAGAATCGGGAAAATCTGCTTTTATTCTTCTTCCTGCTGCTTTCTGACTCCTGACTCCTGACTCCTGGCTTCTTCCTTCTTTTTACCCTCAGCGGAGTCAAAGGGCCTTCCTCCTTCTTCCTTCTCCCTCGCACCCCCTGCATCAACTCGACAATTAGTAGGATGGCGATCGCGTTCCAAAAACTGTTTAACTGCAACTTGGCGGTTGGTCATAAACTGACCCCAAGCGCCGGGAAACATCCCATCCAAGGTTTCCACCAGCGCCCAAACCTCAAGATTCATCACTTTGTAATAATAACTGTGAGAATGTTGAATGCTAGTGAGTATTTCGTCTATTTCAACTGCAGGCAGTAGCTTCGGATCGGGCAAATTCTTGGGAAAGGCGCTGGGTTCATGTGGGGGCATGGTTAAATACTCAACAGCTTGCAGAGGCCGGTCAGTCGATTTTAGATTTTAGATTTTAGATTTTAGATTGATTCCACAGATGAATCTGGGGGCTTGAACTAATATCTAATTTTTTTTGCTCTCCACGACTACTGTCGCGGGCTGGCATCGGTCAGTAGATGTGAGATGTGAGATTGGAGATTTTATACTTAAGATGGATTCCACAGATGAATCTGGGGGCTTTTATCCGTCTTTGGGTCAGGTTAAATTTAACTTTACTTGCGAAACTCGGGAACGAGGTAATGAACACCCTTGGCGAGAAAACCGAGAATTGATATTTATTTATACCTGTCGGCTCAGGTGATTTCTACGTAGCTGCATCATACCATTATAGTTAGTCTAAAATTTCAATTCCCTTGAGTGCTGCGATTTCTTCGGAAATGGCCACTATCAGGAATATGCTGAAAACAGCGTGATTTCAAGCCGAGGACTTGGGCCTCGCGCGATCGTCTAACTCTGAAAGCTCCTAGCAAAATTCATCGGCGGGTTAACAAAATGGTAGACTATTTGTGTCAGTACAAGACATTAAAACCTACCCCTGGACAGGGGGAAAGTCACGCCTAAAACATTGTCAGGAGATATCACTACGCACACAACAGTGGAAACGTGGTGAGCCCGGGAACCTGAAAAATCAGGATATTAGGACTGCGAAGTCTTAAGAATCTCCGTCTGTTGAGAAAGCGGGGGTGTCAAATAATCGCCACGTATCAACCCGTCGAGGTTCAATCGCTAAAATAGTTCAGATCAGCACGCTTGCCCAAAGGCGTCAGGAACCCTTATGCAAAACTCTGTGGCAAAACACTACTTATGGGCTTTAGGTGAAGGGATCAAAGGGTGTAAGCCAGGCGATCTGATCGCTGGTCGCTACTTGGTCAAGCGCGATCGACTTCTTGTCGATACTCAACCCGAACACTTGCCGGAACTGCCCGAAGAGATTCCGAGTGTTGTCACTCCTTATCTGAGACTGTTTGCCTATCAGTTGCACGTACCTCAAGTATACGGTCTGGTATCGTCCAAGATGAGCAAGCTCTCGGGAGATATCTGGCTGCTGGAAAACGGGCCTATTTTGAAGGTGACGGAATCTTTAATGCCGGAATTGGCGGAATCCTGGAAAGGAGCCGCAGCGATGCGCCAGCTCAATTGGCTGTGGCAAATGGCTCAGTTGTGGCAGCCGTGTATCGCTCAGGGCGTGGCTTCGACGCTGCTGACTCCGGAACTGCTACGGGTGGAAGGGCAATTGGTGCGGTTTCTGGAATTGCAGCCCGATCGCAAACCGCCTCATTTGTCGCAGTTGGGCAAATTGTGGCAGCAGTGGCTCGAAGATGCTCACCCGGCTATTGCCAATTTTTTGAGGCAACTTTGCCAGCAAATGGTTGCCGGTCAAGTGCGCCACGGCGAACAACTGATGAGCCAGTTGGATAAAGCTCTGGCAAAGTGCGGCCGATTTTACGATCGTCACGTTGAAATTGCCACGGGCACGGATGTAGGCAGATCCCGGGCTCACAACGAAGATGCTTGCTATCCGCCCAGCGGTACGCTGTTCTCCGGAAACCCGGGTGCGGAAGCTTGCGCGATCGTCTGCGACGGTATCGGCGGACAAGACGGGGGCGAAGTCGCTTCAGAAGAAGCGATTGGTGTGCTGCGCGACAAGTTGCAGCAAATGCCCCTGCATCAGGCTAATTGGGACCCGTTGAGCCTGACTTCCAAGCTGGAACGGGCGGCTTGTGCTGCTAACGACAAAATAGCCAGTCGCAACGACAGCGAACACCGCCAAGGCCGCCAGCGGATGGGAACTACCCTAGTTATGGGTTTAGCCCACATTCACGAACTCTACGTCGCCCACGTCGGAGACAGTCGCGCTTACTGGATTACCCGCACCGGCTGCTATCAAGTTACTCTCGATGATAATGTGGCTTGCCGCGAGGTGCGTTTGGGCTTCTCTCTCTACCGGGATGCTTTGGAACAAGTGGCCGCCGGAGCTCTGATTCAAGCTTTGGGGATTACTTCGTCCAACACTTTGCACCCGACTGTGCAGCGTTTTCCGGTGGATGAAGACTGCGTTTTGCTGCTGTGTTCCGACGGTTTGAGTGATAAAGACCGGGTTGAGGAATGTTGGGAAGCGGAGATTTTGCCAATTCTCGACGGTAGCATTAATTTGGCTAAGGCGCGCGATCGGCTGATTGAGATTGCTAATACTAGAAACGGTCACGATAACGTCACTGTTGCTTTAATTCACTGTCAAGCACATTTGAGGGAAGACGGCAATACTTTGACAGAACTGTCTGTCGCACCTTTAGATACGCCGATCGAACTAATTTCCGACAGCGAGGATATGCCAACGGATTTGACCGGTATCACAACCTTTGGCGGTGGGAATTCTGAAGGAAAAACGCAGTTGTTACAGCCGGAAAAAAGCAAAAGCCCATTTTCGCTGCTGCTGAAAATTTTATTTTTATTAGGCTTGGGAGGTGTATTTGCTTATTTTTTCATCCCTCCGGTGGGTCGGGCGATCGATACTGCCGGGGAGTCGATTTTTGGGAAACGCGGTTTTATTAAAGCTGGAAGCACGCCAGAAAAAACTGTTGAATCTGTACCTTCTCCGGTCAAATCTTTAGAAATCGGCTCGTTTATAGAGATTAAAAGTTCTGGGGCTGGGGAAGTGGAAAAAGAGGGCGATCGCTTGGATTTGCGAGCCGCAATCGGTGAGTTGACTGTCAAAGGAACAGTCCCAGCCGGTAGCGTTTTACAGGTGACAAACAAACAGCTTACGCCTCAAGGCAATTGGCTGGAATTGAAAGTTTGTTCGATTCCTGAAATAGTGCGATCGAACTCTCCCAAACCCGAGCCAAATAAGGATTTTTCTACAGTTTCAAAACCCGCACTGACTCCATCTGCCGCTGTGGCAACTCCGTCGCCTTCCCCGGCAGTTAAGCCAACAGTTGAAGTAGAAAGCGCCAAGCTGCAACCGGGGGAAGTCGGATGGATTCAAGAACAAGCTGGCGTTTCTAAAGTAGTCTCTAACCTAGCCTTAAACCCAACTCAAAAGGGAAAATGCGTTGATGCTGACTCAAATCCCAATGCTAATTAAACTGTTAATGCTAGATCCGGTAGAGGTAATTTAAGTAAGTTTAAGAAAATGGAAGATGCAGCTTGCTAAAAATAGAATAGTTTAAGGCAGACACAGACCTAAAATAAAATTTGAGGCCGCTCAAGCCGAAGATTCATCAACTTTTGGATTCGAGATAAAACTATGACGAAAATTACAGACTATTTCCAGGCAGTTTATGCGGTAAATCTCCCTGAGAGGAAAGACCGACGCCAACTCATAGTCAAGGAATTAGAAGAAGCAGGAATGCCCCTCCTGCCCCATAAAGTAGAGATATTTCCCGCAATCCGCCCCGAGGAAGCAGGAGGTTTCCCCAGCATTGGGGCGAGGGGATGCTTTTCCAGTCATGTAGCTATCCTCAAGCAGGCAAAATACAAGGGGTTGAGCAATATTTTGATTGTAGAAGACGACCTAGAAATTTCAGCAAAGTTCAAAACAGACCAAGCTGTTATCGTCGAACAACTGTGCCAGCAAGATTGGGATTTCGTCTACTTCGGACACGTCGAAGAGGTTGAAGAAAAGTCTCCTGTCGCCCTCGTGCCGTTTTCTGAGGCCGTGATGACCACTCATTTTTACGCTGTAAATGGCAGGATTTTCGATCGCCTCCTGCGGTTTCTGGAAGAACTGCAACAGCGACCTCCGGGACATCCCGACGGCGGTCCGATGCACGTCGACGGAGCTTATTCTACTTTCCGAGCTCAAAATCCTGATGTGGTCACCTTGATTGCTTCTCCAAACCTGGGGTGGCAAAGGAGTTCCCGTAGTGACATCCATCCTAATGCGTGGTTTGACCGTGTACCTGTGTTTAGGCAATTGGCAGGCGCAGCAAGAACCAGCAAAACATGGCTGAAGCGTTGGCTTTCTAGTTAATTGAATTTGAGTTTAGAATCCTTCGTTTGTATCAAATCTGTTAGCACAATTGCCCGGAAAATAATTAATACCAAATCCGGGTTTATTACTCCCTTTATGAAGGAGGCGATTGAAACCTTTTGACCTCAAACTATACAAATAAAGTCTGCCGCAGTTTACGCCATACGACCTAGGCTCGGACCCGCTAAGAGATCAAGGGGATATTTAAGCCGGATTTGGTATCAGCATATTTGATATGATGGCTAATGGCTAACCTAATTTCTTAGATACTTCTGCCAGTTTAGTCACCATTTGGGATACGGCTTTGCCAACGGCCTCGCTCAAAAGTGAGTCTTCATTGCTATTGCTGGAATTGCCGCCCATACCCCTAACGGAAACATTAGAAGCGCTTTGATCCGCTTCTCCTACTGCTTTGGCAGTGGCAAGAATATCTCCCGAATCTGTACCGATTAACCGCACGTCTATTTGAACGGTAGCTTTGGTTTTTTGCGAACCTGCGCCGATTCCCATGAAACTGCCGCCGCCTGATTGTTTGTCGATATTAAATTTGGTAATGGTGCCGATGAGTACGGCGTCAACTCCTAATTGTTTGCCAATTTCGGCTGCTGTGCCGGCATCCATCGCGCCGCTGCGATTTTGCTGTTTGAGCACTTGTTCGAGTTTGCTACGATCGACTACTGTATAAGTGCCGTTGTTGACGAGTTCGTTGATTAACAGTTCGCTGAGGCCTTTGGCGGCGCCGACTCCCCTGTAGGAAGTGTAATAGCTGTTGGTGGGGCCGTAGTCGAAGTCCATGACGACGAGGCGTTTTTTGGCAGTTGCTTGGGCGAGTTGGGTTGCGGGTTGCGTGGTGGCTGGTGTGGCGATCCCATTGACTCAAACGCCTGCTAGCATTAGGCTAGCGAGGGAAATGCTCGTTTTCCTGCCAAAAAATCTCATATCTCTGTACTCTAAGGTGGGCAACAACCGCACAGCCATCCCAAATTTCTTTTACGCCCCAGCTTCCATAAAACCCATCAACCAATTAGCCATCGTCGCCCTGCGAGTCTGCCTGGGCCCAAATTGTCCAATTTTATAGCCTTTAAAGCCCAATTTTTCCTTCAGCAACTGCTTGTTTTCTGGAGGAGTCGATCGAGTCAATTTCACCGTCGCCGGCCTAGAATCGATAAAATCCGGCGGTTCCGGGTACTCTTGACGCCACTCGGGTGCAACACCTGCACTGTTCCACTTGCCAATCTCGGCATCGCAGCGGTAGCCGAGATAGTGCCAAACTAATCGGTTGACAGCAGCATCGTCTATCTCTTCGTTGAGAATAGCCCAAATAGTTTCGTTATTCAGCGGTGGTAATTCAGACATATAAAGGAACGGAGGGGGCATTGGGCATTGGGCATTGGGCATTGGGCATTGGGCATTGGGCATTGGGCATTGGGCATTGGGCATTGGGCATTGGGAAAGAAGGAAGATGAAACCAATTGTTTCAGCAATTAAAAATGCTTTAACTACCGAGAAGGTTGCTATATAATTATCAGGAACGGGCAAGATGCCCGTTCCACAAAAAATCATAGGAATTTGTTTGTGGGGTGGACACGCGAGCCCGCCCCAAATGCCACCTCACAAAAAATCAATTCAAAATTCCGTCTTTCTCGGCCATCGACAGCATTAAGTCAATCACGCGGCTAGAATAACCCCACTCGTTGTCGTACCAAGAAACGACTTTGAAAAACTTAGAATTCAGTTCAATTCCCGCACCTGCATCGAAAATGCTCGATCGCGCGTCGCCCTGAAAATCTGTCGAAACCACCGCATCCTCAGTATATCCAAGAATGTCTTTGAGTTCGCCCTCCGAAGCTTTTTTCATGGCCTCGCAAATTTCTTTATAGCTAGTTTCCTTCGCCGTTTTGAAAGTAAGGTCAACTACAGACACGTCGGGAGTTGGCACCCGCAAAGCCATTCCCGTCAATTTTCCTTTCAATTCTGGCAACACCAAAGTAACAGCTTTCGCTGCACCGGTCGAAGATGGAATAATATTTTGAGCCGCACCGCGTCCTCCCCGCCAATCTTTTTGGCTGGGGCCGTCTACAGTTGGTTGAGTAGCTGTCATTGCGTGAACTGTCGTCATTAAACCTTCTTCCAAACCGAAGTTATCGTTGATAACTTTGGCAATTGGTGCTAAACAATTCGTCGTACAGCTAGCATTAGAAACAACCGTATCTTTTGCCGGGTCAAATTTGTGGTGGTTGACCCCTACTAGATATGTTGGTACTTTTTCCGGGTCTTTTGTCGGTGCTGAAAGTATTACTCGTTTTGCTCCTGCCGTCAAGTGTTTTGATGCGCCTTCAAAATCTGTAAACAATCCGGTAGATTCTACAACATAATCGGCGCCGGATTTACCCCAGGGCAATTCGGCAGGATTTCTAATCGCTGTACAGGGGATAAATAGTCCGTCAACGATAATCCCGTCGGGTTTGCTTTCAACTTCGCCGTCGTAAATGCCGTGGGTGGAGTCGTATTTGAAAAGATAAGCCAGGTTTTCTGGCGAAACTAAGTCGTTAATGCCGACAAATTCGATGTTGGGGTTTTTGATGCCGGCACGCATGACTAGCCGTCCGATGCGACCAAATCCGTTGATGCCAACTTTTAATGCAGCCATGTTTAAACTCCTCTTGAAAATATCGTTAGTCGATCGGGTGATCGCCTGTGGTGGCTTAGAATTTACCACGCTAACGGATTTTGGCAAGTGATTCTTTTCTATCTCTTAATAATTCTGAATTCTGCAGCGGGGAAGCGCAATTAATCCTGAAATGACCGCTGGCTAATGGCTGATGCCTGATGATTATAAACTGGTAAAAGTGCTATAAGAGACAGAAATTATTTTCAAAATCGCCTTTTTTAAATCACGCTAAAGTAATTAGAAAAAACTTAGGCAAAAGCAAAAACGGAGTGGCATTCTCACCAGCGGCTGTCCGGGCCCGAAGCCTAGGATTCAAGTCGCAGATACGCGCAAAGACACGGCATTGCCGTGTCCTTACACATATGGCGTACAATCTATATGCAGCTCTACTGTTGGGAATTGGTATAATCATCAATCACTAAGGACTAATGACTACCCGACGCACCTAGTAATTAGCAATTCCACCGCATCGGAAATAAAACACGACCCACCAAATTTATTTAGCACTGGTCTAATGTTTTCTGCAACTGCTGATACTTGAGCTGGTGAACAAAAAGCAAGCACATAAATGTTATCCAGTGCTGTCATTGATGAACCACGAGAAACGTGATCCCGGGTGCTTTTTCCAGCGACATCACGAATCACCGAATAACCGGGTACGCCAGCTTTGTCTAAACCGTCTAAAATCTTGCCGAGCTCCACTGAGTGAGCTATGATTTCTACTCTTTTGACTGACTCCATCATCTCACCTCCAAAACATATTGATTCCGTATAGATACATGGGAATGCCTACAATGATATTAAAGGGAAATGTCACTGCTAAGGCAGTTGAAATGTAAAGGCTGGGATTCGCTTCGGGAACAGTTAGGCGCATGGCTGCTGGTACTGCTATATAAGAAGCACTCGCGCACAATACGGCAAACAGCAAAGTGTCTCCCTGTGGCATTCCGATTAATTTCGCTATTAGCAAAGCAATTACTGCGTTGAGTATGGGAATTAGGATTGCAAAGCCGATCAGAAAAATTCCTGCTTCTTGCAAATCTTTAATTCTGCTAGCAGCAACCAGCCCCATGTCTAGCAAGAAAAAAGTCAAAACTCCGTAAAACAAGTCTTGAGTAAACGGACTCATAACTTGCCAACCGTGTTCTCCTGTCATTATGCCCATAATTAGGCTGCCAATCAGTAGAAAAACTGAACTGTTTAGGAATGCTTCTTGCAACACTTCTGGCCAAACTATTTCGCGTTTTCCTTCTTCCCCCCCGAATACACTCACGAGGATTAGCCCGACTATAATTGCTGGGGATTCCATTAATGCTAGCGCGGCTACCATGTAACCGTCAAAGTCGATCCCCTGTGCTGTGAGGAAGGAGGTTGCCGTGATAAATGTGACGGCGCTGATGGAACCATAGGTAGCTGCGATCGCGGCGGCATTGTAGGAGTCGAGTTTGATTCTCAGTATGAAAAAAGTATAAATGGGTACTAGCATTGACATCAGCATCGCTGCCAAAATTGTCAGGGCGACTTGCTGGTCAATTCCGCTTCTGGACAGTTCGACGCCGCCTTTAAATCCGATCGCAAACAGCAGGTACAGCGAAAACAGTTTGGGGATGGGCGCTGGAATTTCTAAATCAGATTTGAGAAAAATTGCCAGCATTCCCATGAAAAAAGCTAATATGGGCGGATTTAAGATATTTGACGCTACTAAACTCAAATCCACGATGGTTCACTCCCATTTCTTGCGTTTTTAATATTACTTCCCCAGTAATTGTGGCACGAGAATGGATCAATAGACCGATCGAACTTTGGACGCGCCAGCTCGATCGGGCTAAATACCCCCAAATACGGCAAAGGCGCACAGTACGCACCGTACAACGAGTAAGGTGTGGACTGTGCACCTGCAGGCTAAGTTATTGTTGTTTAACTAAGCAACTGCCAAATAAGACTCTAGGGCTTCGGAACCACCGATCAACTTGCCGTCGATAAATACTTGCGGCACAGTTGTAGCCCCAGTCATAGCCCGGAGCGATCGGGTTGTGATCTCCCGGCCCAAGACAATTTCTTCATAATCCAAGCCCTTTTGACTCAGCATTGCCTTAGCCTTAGCGCAGAAGGGACAGCCCATTTTTGTAAACAGCGACACTAGCTTCGGCTTGGGTGCTGCGGAGTTGATGTAGTTGAGCATCGTCTCGGCATCGGACACTTTGAAAGGATCGCCCGGTTCATCAGGCTCAATAAACATTTTTTCAACCACGCTATCTTTTACCAGCATCGAATAACGCCAAGACCGCTTGCCAAAGCCTAAATCTGTTTTGTCTACCAGCATTCCCATGCCTTCAGTAAATTCGCCGTTACCGTCGGGAATTAACGTCAGATTGTCTGATTCTTGGTTTTTGGCCCATTCGTTCATCACAAAGGTGTCGTTGACGGAAATACAAACGATCTCATCTACGCCGTTTTCTTTGAAAACTTTCGCCAATTCGTTGTAACCGGGGAGGTGCGTTGACGAACAAGTGGGAGTAAAAGCTCCCGGCAGCGAGAAGACTACTACCGTTTTACCTGCAAATATATCATCGGTGGTGACATCCACCCACTCGTTGTCTTGGCGAGTGCGAAAGGTGACTTTGGGTACTCTTTGACCTTCTTTGTTCGTCAGCATGATTTTAAATTCTTAGGTACTTGGGTTCTATTCCTTTGCTTATTATAGCGTACTCATAACGAGTATGACTTGTCAAGGGAGGCGAGTTTTTTCTCGGACTTGGGCGCGCGCGAGCTCAGTTAATTGTCTTTGCGACGATAGTTTGAATCATAGTCCGAATCAATCTCGCGGCGCGCGCGAACTCAGTTCATTGTCTTTGCGACAGCTAGCAGATTTAAAACTTGCTGTTTAAGTAGGTCGGCAATTCTGTCTCCAATCCTTTGCTGCTGCTAACAGGTGAGGATTTTTTACACATTCTGTCAACACATCGATATCAATTCCTGGCAGCAATTCGCTTTGTGTGATTAATTCATAACCGCAGTTTGACACGAATTCAAGCGGAATTTCTTCTCGCAAATGGTAGATAGAAAATCGGTCATTTCGCCAGAACCAAACCTCTCGCACATTCAACCTTCTATACAGTTCTAGTTTATTGATGCTGCCACTGGTAACAATCACTTCAATTACCAAATCGGGAAATTCTTTATCTGTGCCAATACAGTAAGCTTCATCCGGTTCCGTACCGCCACTTTTTTCCTCTTGTCGCAGAGTTGTAGACCCAAAAGGAAAATATTCGATTTCAGCTTCTTTCTACAAAGTAAATTTCTAGCAGATTTCCAATGCCAGTTTTGCGACTTTCATGCCGGCGAGAAGGCGACATAATTTCCAAAACTCCATCTAAATAAGTAACTCGAGATCCCGCTGTATCTCCAATCCGATCCAGCAGTGTCTCGTATTGTTCCCAGTTGGCGCTATCGGTAATGTAGCGATATTCAGGATCTTGGCGTTGGAGTGCTTGTTCCTTAAGTAGCGTATCTAGCTCGCTCGTCAGCATCGGTATTACCTCCTTACAAGTTGTTCTAATCTTAGATCAACTTTATTCCCAATCAAACTGCCTCCCCAAATATTCCTCTAATTCCTGATTGTAAGGTCGGAAATAATCGCTCAACCTGTCGCGAACCGATTCATTTACCCGCTGATAAGAACCCGGATTAGCATTTTGGTACTCAGACAATTGATATTCCGGCAAATCTAAAAATTCTAAAACCTGCTGGACTATAGCCGCCGCATCTGCATAAAAATCTTCGCTTTTCAAAATTAACAACTGTTCTTGGGGAAAGAAAGTCCGCCAGTTTTTAATAAATTCTATGTACCTACCGCGAGCTAAATAATTTCCGGGTTCCTCGCCGATGATGTATTCTGGATTTTGATTCAACCGTTCAATTTCATCGCTAATTACTCGATCGAGCGATCGCGCTTCCCAATTTAAGCCAGTCAAGCGGTAAAATTGAGAAATCGCCCGATCGACGGGATTTCGCAAAAGTACAATCAGTTTAGCCTCTGGAAACAGGCTGTAGAGCCGTGCCGGTGCTTCCCGAGAGTCAAAATAGCTCGGACTTGCTTCACCCGTCAAAAATTGCTCTCCCGGAGGCATTGGCGGAAAATGAGCCAAATACCAATCAATCCCTCTGTCAAAGTGCCACGAGAAAAAATCCATCTCCTTTTTAATCGGAGTCAAAATTTGCGGGTGTTGGGCTAAATAAGTATAAAGAGAAGTAGTGCCACACCGCTGAGAACCAATAATTATAAAGTTAGGAAATTGGACGGGTTTTAAGTTCCAATTTTGTAGAACAGGCATCTTGCCTGTATCTGCTTGTAGAACAGGCATCTTGCCTATTCTATTACTTAGAATAGATGCAAAACTTTGTTTAAAACTGACTGTTCGATAAAAATCAATCGCCTCGGGAATTTTACCTTGCCTCGTTAAAGCTTCTCCCAAATTCAGATAAGGCCAAAAAGCCTCCGGTTTAGCTGCAACAACTTGGCGGCACAAGTTCTCAACTTCATCTAGCTTATTTTGCCTAACCAAAACTTCCCACAAATTGTAATAAAACCACCAAGGAAGATCGGGATTTATTTCTATTGCTTGGAAAAAGGCCGCCGCCGCTTCCTCCCAATATTTTTGGTGGCTCAGAACAGCACCTAAATTGTAATAAGACCAGCAATCATCTGGTTTTTGGGCGACAGTTGCGCGAGATGAGGCTAATGCGCGATCCTCTTCGAGGGCTTCGCTTACGCACTTTTCTTGCTGCTGCAACAACTCCTCTAATTTTTCTGGCATTTCTGCACAACTCGGCATATTTGTCAATAGCCATTTATAAAAAATAATTGCGCTTTTTGGGCGATCGTACTTGGCTAAATTCTTTCCTAACTGCAAATACAACTCCCAATTTTCCGGTGTAATTTGCAATTGAGATTGTTCTAACACTAAGCTTAAATCCGACTTTGTTTGCCCAAAAGCGTATCCCAACTTCTCGTAAATTCCAGGCAAATTTCCGTCAATTTCAATAGCTTTTAAATACGTAGCGATAGCTTCATCCCACTGTTTTAGTTTAGTTAAAGCGTCGCCTAAATTGCAAAAAGACCAAGCAAAATCCGAGTTTAGTGCAATCTCGCAGCGGTAAGCAGCAGCAGCTTCTTCCCATTGCTGAAGTTTCAGCAAAACATCGCCCCAATTGTGATAAGACCAGGAAAAATTAGGATTTAACTCAACAGCTTTTTTGTAAGCAGCGACAGCTTCCTCCCATTTTTCAAGTTTCAGCAAAACATCGCCCAAACTGTGATAAGACCAAGAAAAATTGGGATTTAATTCAATAGCTTTTTTGTAAGCAGCAATAGCCTCATCAAACCGACCGCTTTCTTGCAGAGAATTACCCAAATTGTGGTAATCATTATCCATGCAAAACTCCTGCCATAGCTAGTAATTTTTCCAGCGAGTTCAAATCTAACTGCATATCTTTATGTAGAGGTTTGGTCTGAGTTCCATCCTCAACCAAATCACCAATTAAATAGTAATGTTCCAAACCGCACAAATTGCTAATCATCCAATAACAATGCGGCACGTAAAGGGGAGAAAAAATCTCAATTACCTTAGTTCCCGGACTGCAAAAAACTAGATTTGTCAGCCCCCCTCCGTGAGGCGCGACAACTACTTTAGCAGCAGCCAAACACGATGCTTGTTCCGCTACCGACATCGTTTCCAACTTGACACTGCGGAACCCTAATTTTTCTAAGTATTTAATTACCTCTTCATCATTGACGATTCGCCGATATGATGCTTGTTGCCGGCTGATATAAATGCGCTCTGAATAGTCTGTATTTATTGGCTGTTGTTCCTTTAAAAATGTCTCTTTTAGATATTCACACTTCCATTTAGAAACCGCTCCCGATCCGTCATAAGATATTGACGGCACTATTAATTTATCGGCTGTAATGTGTAAATTGCAGCGACTTTCTAAAAGTTTATCTTGAGAAATTCCTAAAGTATCTAAAGTTTCTGCTTGATAGGAAGAATCCGAGGCATTGACAACAAACTTATCTATAGTTTCTATCAATCCGCTCCGCTGCAAAAGGTCAAATCGCGTAATCACATCAAACATCCAATGAAAATAAGCTGCTCCACCCCAGCGAGCAGATAAAAAAGCTACATTTCCATCGACGTGTTCAGCGGGAGGCAATTTGTCGGAAGTGATTACCAATTCAGCACAACCCATTGAAATATCAGCAACAAGTTTATTGTCTGAAGTAATCACGGCGGTAGTCACAACATCTGCCCAAGCTCGTCCGTTTGGCAAGACCGCAACAAAAGCTTTTCTGGAATGACTTTGATGTTCCCAAAATCTCCGGCTGCTGTCGATTGTTTTGGAATTAGATAAATTGATTTGAGTCGCAGGATGGATGTCAATGCAGGTGAGGTTAGGATTTGATTCTGCTGCAACGGTCAAATCTTCTGTAAACCCACAGTATTTTTCGAGAATACTTAAGGGTAAATTTTGATTACTGCATTTTGCCCGAGCGCTCTCATCGCCTTCTCCTTGTTGTTCCAGAGCATAACCTATATTATCGTAAGCTTCAAACAAATCGGGTTTAATTTGCAGGGCTTGAACTAAATTAGTGATTGCAGGTTCCCACTGCTGTTTGGCAATTAAACTCAAACCCAATCCTTCGTAACACCAACAGGATTTTGGATCGAGATTGATGCCTTTTTCGTAAATGGCGATCGCCCTTTCCAATTCCCCTTGATTCCGCAGTGCATCACCCAACTTTTTGTACAGCCAACTATGCTCATGTTCTAGCTCAATAGCACGACCAAAAGCAACTGCTGCTTCGGGCCAATTTTCTTGCGATTCCAGAACTTCCCCCAAACTATTGTACAACCAACAATCATCAGGATTTAATTCAATAGCTTTGCGGTAAGCCGCCGTCGCGTCCTCCCAATTTTCCAGTGCAACCAAAGCCTTACCTAATCTCTCGTAAGACCAACAAAAATCGGGATTTAGTTGAACTAACTTGCGGTAAGCAACAGCAGCTTCCTCCCAGTCAGAAAGCTCCATCAGCACATCGCCTAAATTGTTGTAAGTCCAACAAAAATCGGGATTTAACTCAATAGCTTTGCGGTAAGCAGCAGCGGCTTCGTCGTATTCCTCAACCGCCTGTAAAGTTTCCCCCAAAAAGTGGTAAGCCCAACTAAAATTAGGGTTGAGTGCGATCGCCCGTTGGTAAGCGGCCCGAGCTTCGTCAAACAGTTCTTTCTCTTGCAGAGTTTTACCCAACTTGTGGTAAGTTAAGTAGTTGCCAGACTTAATTTTAATCGCTGTTTGATAGCGAGCGCTCGCCTCATCCAAATAATCCGCATTTGCCGCAATATCCCCCAACTTTTCCCAACCCAGAGACAACAGAGTTTGCTCTTCGCCCAAACTTTGATTGCCGATTTTTTTGACAATCAGTTGATAGCCTTTGTGTACTACTTCTAACTGACTTCCAAACATCTCCAAAAAAACATCTATCCCAATTTTAGTATCTTGCTCCGGGCTGTCGGGAAACGTAAACTCGTAATCGTCAAAAATCATCAATCCCCCAACTTTCACCAACCTCCAAGATAAAATCGCATCTTGCAGAGCACTGGTGGGTTTGTGACAGCCGTCAATGTAAGCAACCTCGTAATATTCCGAAGCCAAATTAATTAACAAATCTTGAGAGTAACCTTCTAATTCAATTACCCGATCGGCTGCTCCCGTTTTAACAATATTGCCCTTAAAATGTTGTTGAAAATACAAATCAATACAAGTAATCGTTGCCGTCGGATGAGTTAAAATATTATCCAGCAGCCAGCAAGCCGACATTCCCTGAAAACTGCCGATTTCCACCACTTGAAAATCCGCAATTCCGGTAAATTCCTGCAAATGCCGTTGCCAAATAGGAATATTGTGGGTAAACCAATCTTGGGTAAATTGGTAATCTTTCGCCGCACACTCAGGCCAACCCCTCAATTCGCTCGCTTTTTGGTGGCAAATAATTGCTTCTTCTAATTCCCCTAATTGCGGTAAAATATTTCCTAAATCGTTGTAAGGCTTAGAATTGCTCGGATCGATTTCAATTTGGTGGCGGTAAGTGGCAATTTGTGCGTATAACTCCTGTTGTTTCGCCCGCACATTATCCAGTTGAGCGACAACTTCCGCAGCATTGGGTTCAATTTGCAGTGCCATGCTATAAAATACGATCGCACCTTCCAACTGCTTCTGTTTCGCTAAACTGTTGCCTAAATTTATATAAAACTCCGCTCCATCTAACTCAATTCCCAGCAAGTTGTGGTAAATTTTCCCGCTTGCAAGTACCTCAATACCTTGACAATAAGTTTCGATTGTGATGTCTAAACCCGATTCGCTGCGCTTCCGCAAAACATATCCCAACCTCTGATTGATTCCCGTCAAATTCGGCTCAATCTGAACCGCCTGCAGGAAAGCAGCCACAGCTTCATCCCAGGATTTTTCGCAGGTGAAGGCAATTCCCAAATTGACATAAAACCCAGGAATATTGGGATTTATTTCAATAGCTTGGCGGTAGCAACTAATAGCTTCGGGCCACAGTTGTTTTTGAGCCAAAGCGTCCCCTAAGCAATTGTATGCCCAGTAGGAATTATCATTAATTTCCAGAGTCTGACGGTAACATTTAATGGCTGCATCAAAGTCCTGTTTTTGCGCGAAAACATTACCTAAACCCACGTAAGCACGAGCGTAGTTGGGATTGATTTCGAGGCTTTTGTTGTAACAGGCGATCGCCCGATCGAATTCTCCTCGCTCTGCCCAACTTTTACCCAAACTGTGGTAAGATTCAAACGAATTTGGATTGATGGCAATGGCTTGTCGGTAATTGGCGATCGCCTCATCCCACCGCTTCTGACCAACCAGCATTTCCCCCAAATTGTGATAAGCTGTTGCTAGGTTGGGATTTAACCCAATTGCCCGCGAATAACATTCAATAGCGCGATCGAACTTTCCCAATTCAACCAAACTATTTCCCAGAGTGACTTGTTCCTCCGCAGTTGCCCAATTCGGCTCGATATTAAAAGCTTGATACCAACAGTCTGCCGCCTCTTCTCGCTTCTCTAACTGCGTCCAAATTCTCGCCAACTGCCGATAAACAGCAGCAAAATTCGGCGCTAGCGAAATCGCTTTTTCACAATTGGCGATCGCCTTTTCCCACTGTTTACCCTGAGAATACAAAATGCCGAGATTAGCATAAACTTCCGGCAAATTTGGATTGCGATCGATTGCCGCTTCATACCACTGCTTAGCTTGCTCGATTTCACCTCGAAGCTGCATCACCTTTCCCAGCGTCTGGCAAGCTGTCGCCAAATTCGGTTCAATTTTCAACGCTGACTCGCAAGCAGCAACTGCCTCATTCAACTTTCCTTCGGCTAAATAAACTTCTGCTTGCCGACTCAAATCAACCGCTGCCTTTTCCATCTTCTCAATCGAGGGCATAATTAAACTTGCTCCAGACACCAACTAACCCAAACCCACCACCTCAACCATCCTTTTCAGCGAACTCACGTTCACTAAAATATCCTCAGTCAGCGAATTCTGATACATCAACTGTCTAATAGGATAGCATTCAAAAGCCTCGCCCGTTAAAAAGTAATGTTCCAACTGCAAATATTGACTGATTCCCCAGTAATAATGGCTGATATAGTGAGGCGACACCAACTCAATTACTTTAGTTCCCTGCCTACAAAAAATTGTATTTGTCAAGCCGCTGCCGTGGGCAGCCACTATCACCTCAGCGTGGTAAAAATGAGCAATTTGCTCTGCCAAAGACAGGGACTCAGGTAAAATAGAAACAAAGCCAAAGTTCTCCAAAACCTCAACCACATCTTCCTCGTTCAAAACTCGTCGGTATCTTGCTTTGCTGCGGCTGATATAAATGCGTTTTGGATAGCCCAAACTAGGTATAATTCCCTTGAGAAACTCCCGCCTCAAAAAATCCATCGCCCACCCAGAAGGCCAGCCCAAATATCCCGCAAAAGAAGGTACAATCAACTCGGTTGCTTGTATGTGAGGCAAGCGATCGCTCTCCAAGACTTTTTCTTCGGGAATGCCCAAAATTCTCAGACTTTCCCGCTGAAATTGGTGCTGACAACTATTCACCAAAAACCAATCAATTTCCGCCAAATCCCTACCGCTGTGCCGCAGCAATTCTATCCTCGGCAAAACATCAACCATCCAGTGAAAATAGACATTTCCCGACAAACCCGAAAGCACGGCCACCCTGCCGTCAATTTGCTTGAGAGACGGGAAGGATTCTAACTTAAACACGCTGTGTTTTCTAACATCATGCTTTTCGCATCCAGGTAAAAACCCCGGATAATCTCTCGACACATCAGCCAACAAATAATTGTCAGGAGTAATTACAGCTATCGCCTTGCAAATCAGCCAATAATTTTCCTGCGGAACACTCCAAACTCGCCCGTTGGGAATTGCGGCCACAAAAGTCTTGGGCGACTGCACAGGTATCGGTTGCGAGTTGGACAAACGGCAAACTCCCCAACCCAAATGCACTGGATCGAACCACTTAGAAAGTCGCTGCAAACACAGCCCGCAAGTTAAACCGGCACACTCGGAATTTGCCAATTTGGAATTGGATATCGAAAATTGGGAATTCGGAATATTTTCTGCGCTTGCTTTTGGTGCAGATTTCCAAAATATTTCCACATAATTATCAGCATCCAAATTAGCATTAACCAGCCAATCCCAACTCGATAAGTAAATACCGTGAGGAGGTTTTATAGAATTGTGAGCGGGCGAGATAAAACTCTCTTTTTTCCACTGTTTCTGATCCCCATACCCGTGCACTTGCAGATCTAAAACCTTTTGATAATAATCAATCGCCCGTTCCCAGCGCCCCTGTTTTTCCAGCAGTTTTGCCAACTCAAAATAAACCTGCGGTAAAGCAGGTTGAATCGTCAAAGCCATGCGGTAAACTGCAATTGCTGCACTGAACCGCTTTTGCTGGGCTAAGGAATTCCCCAGCCGCCAGTAAATCTCTGCATTCTGTGGCTGAATTTGCAAAGCTTTTTGATAATAAGCGGCGGCAGATTCGTGTCCGCCGTACTCTGTTAAAGCATTTCCCAAATGCAAGTAAATTTCGGCTAAATTATCGCAAATTTCAGCAATTGGTAATTGGGCATTGGGCATTGGGCATTGGGCATTGGGCATTGATAATTTTTCCTGCTTCCCTCTTCCCTGTTGTGGAGAATTTATCGGTGTATCCGTGTCAAAATCCGTGTCGTGCCTTCCCTCGGACTTCTTCCCTGTTCTTTCAACATCAGACTCATGCTCGATAATTAATCCGTGTATGCGTGTCAAAATTGCTGTTGTGCCTTCTCTCTTCCTTCCAGTTAGTGCTGTGAGAAATCGATCGCACGCAGCGATCGCCCTTGACAATTCATCATCTTCTACCGCCCCAACTCTGCGCCTGTCTCCCAAGCGGCAGTAAGCCTCAACAAAATCAGGCTTAAGAGCTATTGCCCGCTCAAAATAAGGCATGGCTTCAGCAATTTTGCCCAAAACCATCAAAGAAAACCCGGCGTCTGTATAGCCCGAAATATAGTCGGAATTGATCTCGATCGCGCGATCGAAACAAGCAACCGCCGCCGAATGTTCCCCCTGTAATTGCCACGCTTTCCCCAAATTGTAGTGAGCCAAAACCATGTCCGGCTCCAACTCAATAGCTGTGAGGTAAGATGCGATCGCCCTTTCCGGACTTTTGTCCAGCAAGGCTTGACCCAAATTATTGTGCAGCGTTGCCCAATCCGGCTTAATCTCCATCGCCCGCTGGTAAACCTCGATCGCCTCAGCAGCCCGATCGTCCTTTAGCAAAATCACACCCAGATTGCTGTAAGCTTCCACGTAATCCGGCTTCAGAGCAATCACCTGTCGGTAGGTATCCATTGCCGCTTCGAGCTGGCTATTTTCATCTAAAACCACAGCCAGATTGTATAAAGCATCGAGATAATCAGGTTTTTTGGCGATCGCATTTCGGTAACAGTCGATCGCCCCCAACAAATTACCCTGCTTGTGAAAAATATTTCCCAAGTTATAATGAACTTCCGCCCAATCTGGTTTCAAATCCAGAGCTTGCCGATAGTGAAAAACCGCCTCATCTAGCCACGAATAGTCGCTGTAAAGTTGACCCAAATAAGCATGAGCCAGAAAAAACTGCGGCGAAATCTCCAAAGCTTGCACAAAAGCGTCTCTTGCCGCCGTCGGATCGCCTTGAGCTTCGAGGATTTCGCCTAAAGTCGTGTAAGCCGATGGCGAAAACGGTTGAAGTTCGATCGCCCTTTTGCAAAAATCGATCGCCTCAGTTAACTTACCCCGGTTCAAATAAATTTGGGCTTGCCGGATATATTCTTCAGTGCTCATTGCTAGCCAGCAGTTGCGGTTTCTTTACCGCTTCAGTAAAACCTAGAAATTCTAATTTAAAAACTTTGTATTTATATTTTGCCCGATCGGGCGATCGATTAATTTTATCAATAGCTGTCGATCAATTTTTTTTAACTGCCTCTGCTTCTGTTCCTGCATTGAATATTTCAACCTCACCCCGCTTGTAGCAGAGTGAGGTTGAAATCCTTTAAAACTACCGGCTTTGTGAGAACCGCCCCGAATCTTATCCGGTGCTGCCCCACAACAGCCAGTTGTTTTAGAACAACTCGAAGTTGTTCGAGGTAATCGTCAGGCCAGGCTGCAACTGAGCCACAGTTAGCACTCCGTTGGTGCCGTTGAAGAACAACGTACCGCTTGTTGGGTCGTAGACCAACTTGTTCGTCGTGGTTGCTCCTGGAGTGGCTGCGTTGAAATTAGAAACGACGACAAACTCGCTTGCCTCGAAGCTGGTGCCCAAACCAGAGAACACACCACCCTGCTTCAAGCGGATCTTATCTTCGCCTGGGGTAAAGTCAGTGATCGTGTCTACGCCAAAATCGCCACCGCTGGAGAAGAAGAAGAACGTATCGCTGCCAGCACCGCCCGTCAGGACATCACTTCCTCTGTCGCCAGAGATAAAGTCATTGCCACCGCCACCATTGACAGTATCGTTTTCTTTACCGCCGTAGACACTGTCGTTGCCGTCGCCGCCGTCGACAATATCGTTGCCTTGGCCACCGTAGACACTGTCGCTGCCCGATCCGCCGAGTACGGTGTCGTTGCCTCTGTCGCCAGAAACCACGTCATTGCCATCACCGCCATCGACGAGGTCATCGCCTTTACCGGCAAATATCCGGTCGTCGCCAGTGCCGCCAGCTACCGCATCGCTGCCCGAACCAGAAGCGATTAAATCGTTGCCGTCGCCGCCGCCGACACTGTCATTTCCGCCACCGGAGAAAATGTTGTCGTTGCCAGCGCCACCGGCGATGACATCTGCGCCCCCAAAAGTCAGGATGATGTCATCGCCGGAGCTGCCGTTCAACCTGTTAGGGCCCTGGATGCCGGTAATGTTTGAGCCACCGCCTCCAAGTGTACTTTGTGAAACTGGTTGTGTTGGATTTGTTACCTGTGTCATTTACACTCCTCCTAAAAGATCAATCATTTTTCTACAATACACTTTTCCCTCCAAAGGGATTCAATAAATGAAACCGGACATCGGTTGAGACCCTAATTGACCCGGCTGCTATAAGCTGTCATGTAATTTAAATTGTCAGCAGCGAGCCTAGGAGCGCGAGTAGAATCCTGTATTCGTTGAGCAGCAAATATCGGTTGTTTCCTGCTTTTGACTCTCGACTCCACCACTGCCTCCTCTAACACGAAAATATTGCCCTTAAACGTTTGCGAGTTTACCATAATGACCGTCGGCGTGGCTAGTCATTATTAAAACAATAGCCGGAAGATACACAGAGACCATTTTTAATGGGAGTATGCTCTCAAGATTGAGAACTTGCACCGGGCCCTTGGCACTGTCGATCGCCGGAGAGTTCGATCGCCCGCAATGGGGCTGGAACTGAGCTGCGGTTTCTTTTAAGTACACTGTAGTTGACCTGACTTTTGATTTTTGCTAATAGTTCCCCAGAAATCAAAATTTTTTAGCTGGCTTTGAAAGCAAGCCCGTGCACGCTGGAGGCCGGATTCAATCAAAAGTGCGTCCCAACACAGTCCCGGACAGGCTTTTGAGCCTCATCACCTTGATGTTTCCAGCCAAATCCCTGACGCTCAACGCAGGATTTTGGCTAAAAAACCCAGTTTTGCAACCACAATCCCTCATTTCAACCATGATCCACATCCATCCGGACAATCAGACAATGCAGCGCTCGTCTTTTGGTGAAGTTGGGAGGAACGGTGGGCCCGTAGAGTTGTGACGATACTGTCACTAGATTTTAGATTTTAGATTTTAGATTTTAGTCCTGAGATGAATTTGGGAACTGGAACTAGGATATAAAATTTTGGGCTGCTGGCGAATCCTGCCCCAGTTATGGGTTGGCGCAATTGTAGTTATGAATAATTTACCTGTTGATAATGCTGAAGCCATCAGTTTTTTGATGGCATCTATCGGAGCCCAGGTAAAATTCTTACCTCCATACTCGCCGGATTTATCTCCGATAGACTTGTATTGGGCCAAAATCCCAGCGATTTTCCGTTCTGAAGTATATCCACCTTCAAATGTTCTTGATGAAGCGATTACTAAAGCTATTAATGCTTTTACTGATGAAAATGCTTGGCCATCGTTTCATCACTCTGGTATCTTTTGAGAACTCATTAAATAGTTAAGTTTTGTGGTACATTCGATGGCTAATACCTGTGAGTGAAAATTTTATTTATTTTTTTCAAAAATACTTTTTTACTAAGTGTTGTTAACTTCGAGCTGATCATTAACGATTAGCAAATTTCCAGAATTTTGGTTCGGCATTCATTGAGAGAAAATCTCTACAATTTATTCCTAGCGGTGTGCTTCTAGTTGCGCTGGTGACACGTTGGCATTACTCTGGCTGTCGTACTTGTAGATGTGAGCGTCACTCTCGAAAATATAATTGATGGAAGTAGCTGCATAGTAGCTCAGCGCTAGCAGCGACAATAGATTAAGAACTCTATAAATTGGTTTCTCAGATACTTCGTTCATTTTGACTCCTACTTTTTATGCAAATAACGAATTTGGATACCGTGACGGCACTTTTTTTTAGAAGTTCCCAAACATCTCGCACCTCTAAAAATTTAGCTGGCTCGCGTTATACACTCCTGATGCCCGATCGCCTAAAATAAGTCGTACTTGAGATTTGAAACAGTTTTTGTTGCCTATTTCATGTTGCAGTCTCTGCCTTGAATTGTCTATCTAACTGCGGTAAGAGTTAGGCAATTTGGGTATAAACGAACTCTACAATTTTCTGTTTAGAGCTGCTACGATTTGAAGAGAGGGCTCTGGAAAAGGTTACATACCAAAGAGCGTAGCTGTTTTTCAACGCCTAGCCAGGATTTTCCCACATTCGATTAATGGTACGCCGTGGCCGCAAGTAATAAAAATTCTTATGTTGGTCAGCGGCAGGCGAAAATATGTCTGAAGTTATATTTTTGCCAGGAACAAGCCCTGTTACATTACATATTAATTTTGAGCTTGGTTGAGGTTGTCGATAATTTTTGAGTAAAAAAATGTTGCTGTCGCTGTCCAACAATTTGCGTCTGACAATTTTGACTGAGCCCCACCCTTAAATCACGATGTGACAGAAGAAAAGTAGGCATCAGTCGATTGGAGACTTCGGCGTGAGAGGTTCGGCTAGCGCTCAGTGAATCTCGCTCAGTTGAACGATTGGAGATTTGAGATTTATTCGACAGATGAATCTGAGAGCTTGAACAAGATCCCCTAAAATTTTGGGCTGCTGCCGACTCCTGTCGGAAACTTGTATCCGTTTTCGGGCGGGGTCAAAAAGCCGAAGGCAGAATTTGAGCTCGGTAAAAAAATACTGTTTTAGGATTCAGAGTTTTTATTGAATTCTACCTTCTAGCTGCATTTTTACACTGAAACCAGCTCATTTACTCGCTGCCAGAAGCGATGCCTGCCGAATAATTTAGGACGAGATAACCAACTATGTTGAAGCCAGTTACTTCCACAATTTATTATAATTCTTGATCGCATTGAGCTGTTTTTACAACAGACTTTTTGCTGGTAATTTGCAAAAGGGATAGGGGCACAACAACAGGCCAAAACAGAGGTCCCATTATTAAGGCTATCCAAGATATCACGTCTTTTTTAGATGTGGCTGTATCATTCCAAAAACTTTTGAACCAAACAAGAAAAACGATTAAGGCAATCAAAAAGTAGCTAATCATTATCATTTTTTTACCTGCCTGCCTATAGATGAGATAGAAGTATTTATAATTATTGTATCTCAGGCCGTGGCTCGCAGCTCGCAACTTTATGCCCTGAGCTGCAAGCTGCAAGTATCTAAAACCCAAAGTTTCACAGCTCTCCGAGTCCAGACCTGCGATGTAGAGCGGACTTACTCCCGCTGCGCGGCGGTCTAAGGACTTCAAAGCCTTGCGTTGAGGGCTTTTCGAGGTTTTGTCAGACCTTGAGGCTACCACCCCAATCATAGCTTATGCGATCGAGGTCTTTGGTTTTCTGTGATTTAACTCACGTATACTCGCAGACTTCGGTCACAAATCGAGCCAAGAAAAATCACACAGCTTACCCGACGGCAATCACCCTACTCTTTTCTCAAATGTTCGATATTATAATAGTCGAGTTCAACGAGATTTCATGCAAGCTCTGACTTTAAAATCTGATCGCGCGATCGCTGAACTGTTCTATCAAGTCACTCATTCAGGCAATCTGACTCGCACTGAAAGCCACGGGCTCCGCGAACTCTGCCAAAGCGCTCTCAGCGAAGACGCCCGAGATGCAGTCAACCGCCTGCTGCACGCCATCCGCCGCGGATGGGTCAGGATTTCCGATTAGTTCCCTCACACAAGAAGTTGAGATGAGTATTTCTACTGTCTCTCCTGTCAAGCTTTGCCAACAATAATTGCCAACAATAAGATTTTCGTGAGTAGGTCGCTCCATTAACCCTCTCCAAAAAAAATTGTACTGCGCTCGAAAAGCTCGACCCGGTTTCTTGAAGAAGCCGGGATTTTTGATTGGAAGCAGTCAGTCGATTTTAGATTTTAGATTTTAGATTTTAGATTTTAGATTTTAGATTTTAGATTGACTTCACAGATGAATCTGGGAGCTTTAACTAGGGCCTAAAATTTGGGGCTGCTGGGGACTCCTATCGAAAACTTGTATCTGTCTTTGGGCGGATCGTTAAGTATATACACGGAAACAAGAACACAGCAAGAAACTAGGTAAATGTAGGTAAAAGCGGGCTTCTAAACACGCTAAAAGTTTTACGTTGAATTAAGCCGAGCGATTTCGCTAGCAGTCATTAGTAATCTCTTAATAGATAAATATTAATTTATTTGTCACCGTTTCTTAACCAAAAGTAGAGATGTGGGGGTTGCCAGAAGCGAGGAATCGCGACGGGGTTTGTGTTTCAAGTAGCAGGGCTATCGAGGAAATATCCGATCCCCTAGTTCGGCTGACACAAATCACTCATCAAGAGCCAATCGATCACATTTACTTCCGTAGTTGAATCACATAAATTTTGGAAAAATTAGTCAATACTGTCAAAAGCGAGTTCAAAAAAAAACACATGATGACAACCCAAACGCTTTTACCTCAATTTACTATTGCAGAGCTAGTCTTTCAGGTATATCACTCCGGTCTGCTGACTCCCACTCACCGACAACAGCTCCAGACAGCGCTCTTAAATGACTGTCTTACCGAAGAAGATCAAATAGCCATCAACCGCTTGCTCCACGCCGTTCGCCGGGGCTGGCTGAAGGTTGTAGATTAAATTATCGCCAAATTTTTTTGCCACTCTCTTTAAATGAACTGTCAGTCAATTTTGGATTTTAGACCTCCGCAAGCGCTCAGTCGAACCGTGGAGTCCCGGTCACTCTAGCAATTTGAGATTTTAGATTTACTCCACAGATGAATCTGGGAGCTTGAACAACACTCTAAAATTTTTGCCTCTCCACAACAGGAGTCCGGGGCTTCTCTCGATTTTTGGGCGCATGAGATTAACGCAGAATTAAATCCCCTTAAAAAAATCAGGCATTAGCCTAAATGTAGGGTGCGCCACAAGCACCCTGCGGTTTTAACTTCTATTTTCTCAGCTTATTTAGTCAGAGATTGTGCCGTCAGGCATCATGGCCTCTCTGAGATTCGCTTCATTCAAATTTGTCCCGCGCAAAGAAGCTTGATGTAAGTTTGCTCCCCGGAGATTTGCTCCCTTAAGGGAAACTCCGCTCAAATCTGCTTGATGGAGATTTGCACAGCTCAAGTTAGCTCCGCTCAAATCGGCTCCCTTCAAATCAGCTTTTTCCAGATTTGCTTCCGTCAAATTTGCCCAGCTCAAATTTGCTTGAGTTAAGTTAGCATGGCTGAGGTCAGCTTGTGTTAAGTTCGCATCGGTTAAATTGGCTTTGCTGAGGTTGATTCCGCAAAGCTTCACTTCTGTCAAGTTTGCACCTTGCAAGTTAGCGTTAACTGCATAAACTTGAATCAAAATTGCCCCCTGAAGGTTTGCATCTCTCATGTCTGCACCCCTGAGACTCGCCCCCGTTAAATCTGCCCCGCTAAACACGACACTCCGCAAGATGGCTCCGCTCAAGTTCGCTCCCACCGCGTCGCATTCGCCAAAATTAGCGGACATGAGGTTGGCTTGAGAGAGGTTGGCTTGGCTGATATCTGCTTGATACAGATTAGCTCTGTAGAGGGTGAGACCGATCGAATTTGCACCTTTTAAATTAGCGTGACTCAGGTCAATATCGCGCAAGTTTGTCCTTGACATATTGACCCCGGCCAGGTCTACTTTGTGAAAAACCCGTTCTCCGGCTGCATACCGTCTGAGAAGTTCCTCTGCATCCATGTCATTTTCCCCAAAATATTTAATAATACCTTTGATATTTCAATAATATTAGGAATGAGCGACCTTTACGTTTCTTGGCCTGAGTACCATCGGAAAATTGAGGATTTGGCTGTAAAAATTGAGGAATCTCAGTGGAAATTCGATCGAATTGTCTGTCTGGCGAGGGGAGGGCTGCGCGTTGGGGATACTCTGTCGCGGATTTTCGACAAACCTCTGGCGATTTTAGCGGCCTCGTCCTATGGTGGGGCCGAGGGAAATGTCCGGGGTGCGATCGAGTTTGCCCGCGATTTGACAATGGTGGGCGATAATTTGGGGAGCCACATTCTCTTGATTGACGATTTGGTGGATTCGGGAATTAGTTTAGATCAAAGTATTGCTTGGCTGAAGAGTCGCTACGGCGATGATATTCAGGAAATTCGGACTGCTGTACTCTGGTACAAGGCTTGTTCTGTTGCAAAGCCGGATTATTATGTAGATTATTTGGCTGACAATCCTTGGATTCACCAACCTTTTGAAATGTACGAAAAGATGAGTGCGGCTGATTTGGCGGCGAAAGTTGGGAGTTAGTCTATAAAAGGCTAACATCTGGTCAACTTTTAACATGGTTTGGGCGATATTTTGCACTTTTTGGCATAGTCCGTCCGGCGTTGAAACCCCTCTCTCATAGCTAAACTCCTCTCAAATAAAACTGAATATTTATTAAGGTTTGGCAGTCTGTTTCAACTCTGATATTGCACCATTCTCAATAAGCCTTTTATGGGCGGGCTAGGAGCAACGGCCCACAACAAAATTCACTCTTTGTGGAACAGGCATCTTGCCTGTTCTTGAGAATGGTGCAAGATCTCAATTTCAACCGACTTTAGCTATGAGACGGGGAATTAATTCCCCGGCGGGCTTGTGGGTAAGTGCAAGTCTGCTGATACAATTAGCGAACCGAAAGAATACGATCGCCCAATTCCATACTATCTGCCAAAACTTCCTGTCGCGCCCACCGATCCGCCGCCAAAATATCGTCTAAACCAGGACTTTCACAGTTATCAGTTTGATGTTTGTCGCACGCCTTCTCAATCAACTTCGGAATATCCAAAAACTGAATCTTCTCCTCCAAAAATAGCGCTACCGCCTGTTCGTTTGCCGCATTCAGCACCGCAGGCATCGAACCGCCCGCACGTCCCGCCGCATAAGCTAACTGCATACAAGGATACTTTTCGTGGTCGGGTTCTCGGAAAGTTAAATCCCCAGCTTTTACCAAATCCAGCCGTTCCCAATCTGTATGAATTCGCTCCGGCCAAGACAAAGCGTAAAGCAGCGGCAAGCGCATATCCGGCCATCCCAATTGCGCCAAAACCGAGGTATCTTGCAGCTCAATTAACGAGTGAATTATGCTCTGAGGATGGATGACAATATCAATGTCGTCATAATCCATTCCGAACAAGTAATGAGCCTCAATTACTTCTAATCCTTTATTCATCAAAGTAGCAGAATCGATCGTGATTTTCTGCCCCATCGACCAATTCGGATGTTTCAAAGCATCGGCTACTGTTACTGCGGCTAATTTGTCGATCGGCAAATCTCGAAAAGAACCCCCCGAAGCAGTGAGAATAATTCGCCGCAACCCGCCAACCATAACACCTTGGAGGCACTGAAAAATGGCAGAATGTTCCGAGTCAGCAGGCAATATTTTAACGCCGTATTTTTCGATTAAGGGGTTGACAACCGGGCCACCTGCGATTAATGTTTCTTTATTGGCTAAGGCGATATCTTTGCCTGCTTTGATAGCTGCAATTGTTGGCAGCAAACCGGCACAGCCAACTATGCCGGTGACGACGGCTTGAGCGTCGCCGTATTGGGCAACTTCGACAACGCCTGATTCGCCAGCAAGTAAAATAGGTTGAGGGTCAATGTCTGCGATCGCCTCCTTCAATTCCTGTAATTGATCTTCGTCGCAAATCGCGACAATTTCCGGTCGAAACTGGCGAATTTGCTGGGCCAGCAACGTTACATTTCGTCCGGCGGTTAACCCGACAATCCGAAATTGATCGGGGTATTGAGCTACAATATCCAGAGTCTGAGTGCCGATGGAGCCTGTGGAGCCGAGAAGAGTTATTGCTTTCACAATTGTTTAATGTTTTGTGGATTATTCTAATATTACGATTGCGGGGATAAAAATTAGTGGTTAACTATTGCGTGGAAAGCACATTCGATGGAATCATATTTTGAGTGACCACCTAGTGCCAGATTTCATGCAGAATAGGGAAAATTTTGCTGATTCCAGTGAGGACATCAGTGTCTCGATCGCCGAAAATATAGAGGAAGGTCGATCGCAGCTACCGTCGAGTTTGGTTTGGGCGATGGCTACTGCTGCGGCAATTTTCTTTGTGTGTAGCAGTTTACGGCACGCTTTATTCCAATCAACTGCTTTCGATTTGGGAATTTTTGACCAAGCAATTTACTTGATCAGCCAAAACCAAACGCCTTTTTCTTCTTTAATGGGGATTCATATTTTGGGCGATCACGCAGCGGTAATCTATTATCCGCTAGCTTGGCTGTACAAAATTTCCCCGGATGTGCATTGGCTGCTGTTGGTACAAGCAGTTGCTTTATCCCTGGGGGCTTGGCCTACGTGGAGTTTAGCGCGTTTGGCAGGTTTAAATCAAGAACAATCGCGTGCGATCGCATTGATTTATTTGCTCTATCCGGTGGTATTTAACATTAATTTATTTGATTTTCACCCAGAAGTAATCGCTTTACCCGCACTTTTGGCAGCAATTTTGGCGGCGCGTTTAAATAAAATTGTGTGGTTTTGTACCGCTATTGTGTTAGTTCTCAGTTGCAAGGCGGTTTTGTCCCTAACCGTTGTCGCTATGGGTTTATGGCTGTTTTTTTGCGAAAAAAAGCAACGGTACGGGGCGATCGCACTTTTGCTAGGTGCAGCTTGGTTTTTGATAGCTTCCCAGAAAATCATCCCCTTCTTTAGCGGCAGCGAAGTCGCTGGAGTCGGGCGCTACAGCTATTTAGGCAAATCCGTACTAGAAATCATCATCAATCTCATCTTAAAACCACAGTTAGTATTAGGAAAAATCCTTTCCTTCGATACATTCAAATATTTATTTCTCCTCACCTTACCTGTGATTTGGCTGCTATTGCCATTTTCCGGCAAACTACGCCTACAATATCTAACAGCGCTAATTCCTGCCATCCCTACCCTGCTCATCAATATCCTCTCTGACTTGTCATTTCAACGCAGCTTAGCCTATCAGTATTCAGTGCCTGTAATTCCATTTTTATTTTTAGCAGTAATCGCGAAGGAAGAAACAAGGAACAGGGAAGAAATAAAAGGCAACCAGGAAGAGGATAAAGCAAATAAGCAACAGTTTTTAACATGGGTCAATCGGCCACAATTTAAAAACTTCCGAATTTCTCAACTTTGGCAGGGAATTCAATTGGCGAGAATCATGATAATTTGGTCATTACTAATTTTCCTAGGTGTGGGCGAATATAAAGATTTTTATCTGTACCTAAATAGACTAGATACCTGGCAAGCTACACGCGAAGCAGTCGCACAAGTTCAACCCCAAAGCAGTATTTTAACAGATAATAGACTTGCCCCTCACTTTACCCACCGCCCAATAGTAAAATTGCTTTCACAAATTTCGCCCCAAACAAATTTAGCTGAATTTCAATACATATTATTAAACCTGCGCCATCCCTGGCCTGATACGGAAAAAATTGGTGATACCTTAGCAAATAAACTTAAAAACTCTCCCGATTTTAAATTAACTTCTAAAAAAAACGAAGTTGTCCTATTTAAACGAAGGGCTGATTAAACCAATAAAATGCTAACTTTAAAATCCCTAAAATCTCATCCAGTATTTTTAATGATTGTCGTGACAACGCTAGTCTTATTGGCCGCCAGCAGCGCGCGACACGCTTTGTTTCAATCAACTGCATTCGACTTAGCAATTTTTGACCAAGCAATTTATTTAATCTCCCAAAATCAAACGCCATTTTCCTCTTTTATGGCAATAAATATTTGGGGCGATCACGCCGCTTTTATTTTCTATCCACTAGCTTTACTTTACAAAATATATCCAGATGTTCACTGGCTTTTTTTAGTGCAAGCTGTTTCCCTAGCTTTAGGCGCTTGGCCGAGTTGGAGTTTGGCACGTCAAGCCGGATTAAATAATAGCATATCTTGGGCGATCGCCTGTATTTACCTCCTCTATCCATTAGTATTTAATGTCAATCTCTTCGACTTCCACCCAGAAGTCATTGCTTTACCAGCACTGCTAGCAGCAATCTTAGCCGCGAGGCTGAATAAAACCTTGTGGTTTTGTGCTGCTATTGTATTAGTTTTGAGCTGCAAAGCCGTCCTATCTTTAACTGTGGCTGCGATGGGTTTGTGGCTGTTGTGTTTTGACAAAAAACGCAATTGTGGGCTCATAGCTCTCTTTCTAGGCGCGGGTTGGTTCCTGGTAGTTACTCAGGCAGTTATACCGTATTTTAATCAGGGAAGAGAACACGCGGCAATTGGGCGATATCAATATTTGGGCAACTCTGTTTTGGAAATTGCTATTAATTTAATAGTGAAACCAAATCTAGTTTTAGGGCGTTTATTTTCTTTAGAAACTTTGGAATATTTAGCCTTATTGCTCTTACCAGTAATTTGGTGGCTGTCCCCGCGTCATCTGTCATCTTTAATTAGTGCTGTGCCGATGTTGGCAATGAATATTCTTTCCGATCGCCCCGCTCAGCGGGATTTAGTTCATCAATATTCTGTGCCGATATTGCCGTTTTTGTTGGTTGCCGTAATTTCCAGTTTAGCAGCTAGCAATCAGCAAAAGGGAAAGACAATATTTGATAGATTGCCAATTCCTAATTATCCATTGCCTAGAGTCATTGTAATTTGGTCGTTGATTGCTTTCTTAGCTTTAGCGAAATACGGCTATTTTTGGACTATTTATTTAAATGGGATCGACACTTTGCCAGCTACCAGAGAGGCAATTTCTCTTGTTGAAACCAAAGGCAGTGTTTTAACAAATGTTCAGATTGCTCCGCATTTAGCGCACCGCCCTGTAGTAAGATTAACTCAGGCTAAGACGCCGCCTGCAAATCTCGCAGAATTTGATTATGTATTGCTGAACCTCAGATATCCTGGCTGGATGAGCGATCGAGAATTTGTTAAAAACCTAGTAACTAAACTAAAAAACACCCCTCAATTTCAACTAAAATATCAGCGAGACGACATATACCTATTTACCCAAAACGCTAACAAATAAATCATCTTCTCCTCCTTCGCGCCCTTCGCGCCTTCGCGGTTCGTAAAACAAATCTCATTTACAAATCAATTTAACCTTAATCCTCTACTTTCAAAGCCCTTCTTGCCAACTTCACGTAAGTTTTCACAGTTTCATAAGGCATTTCCAAATCAGCAGCAATATCAAACAAAGATTCCCCCAATTCCCGGCGCGCCAAAATCGTCGCCCAAGTTTCAGCAATCTCAGCAGCGCGACTTCCGCCTGTACGCTTTCTGTGCGCCATAAACTTCTCTGTCAATTCATCTATTCGCGCCGCCAATACGCTTTGTATCGACACTTCAGGTAGCGCTTCTGTCAACCATTGTGCTCGCGTTTGTCCCAATCCAAAAGTAGTTTTGTGGCCCGTGCCGCAGTAAGGCGCTAACCGCCCCAAAGCATAAAATAATTGTACAAAATCAGGGCGATTGTGAGCCGATCGCCCTAGCCCAAATTCCACAGCCCCAGTGAAGCCCGTTACCATGCCTTTTTTGCCCGCCGCTACCTTTTGCGACTCCAATTTGTGGCGGCTAATAATTGCATTTTCATCAATCCAACTCAAAAATTCTGCTTGGTCAAAATTTACCCCCGAAAAGTTATTCCAGCGGCGCAAATAGCTGTGAAAAACATTTTCGGGAACTGGCAAAGGGAAGTGATGGCCTTTGCTACGAAAGCTTGTAGGAGTCACAAAACTAAGTTTGATGGTTGGCGACAAGGGGGGTTCTGCTGTTAATAATTGCTGGTAAGTTGTGGGAGCAAAAGCAATATCCCAAGAGCGAATTAGCAGCGGAGCATTTCGCAAATCTATCTCTTGGGGCAAATTTTGCAGCCACTGACTCAGCCACTGCACTACTGGCTTTGAAAGTCCTGTTACGTACCAGCGATAAATTCGATCGCCCAAAAGCTGAAATTCTTTGCCGCCGGGGAGCAAATCACCTTCCAATCCCGAAATAGTAAAGGCTTTTTCTGACTGTTCATCGTGCAAAAGTTTCGATAAATCCGGATCAGTTTGCTGTACTTGACCTAAAAACCAAGCGTGCAAACCTATAGCATACTGCGCGTACAGATAGCTAGCAGCGCCGGGAGTCAATTCAAACACTAATCCGACTAACTCGGTGTCAGCCGGCCAAATCAGCCCAGACGGAGGAGATTTTAGATCGCGGGTGCGGGTGCGGTTCGGGGAAGTTGCCATCAGATGCCACTAACAAGGACAGCGCTGTGCTATATTATCCGATTTTTATCCCCTTTGGGGGATGATTGTTGAGGGTGATCGATAGCCCAAATCTTTTGGCTGCTTCAAAAACCGGGTCTGCCACCAGTTTCCCGCGCCCTCCCGGATAGACAAAAACCAGTAAAAAACCAACAACCTAAAACTCAATCTTTGTCAAGGTTTTCCTCCTTGTAAGTAAACAGAAATATACAAGTGTTTAAAATCACATTCTGCGCTACAATTGTTAAAAGCTCGTAGCATCCTCAACTCCGATCCTTAACTATGAACACAACAGAAAAATCTAAACTCTCCAACGAAAAAACTTTGGAGGCGATGAAGAATTTCTCCGAAACCTATGCCAAGCGCACGGGAACTTACTTTTGTTCCGAGCCTTCCGTCACTGCAGTCGTGATAGAAGGACTAGCAAAACACAAAGATGAACTAGGCGCTCCCTTATGCCCTTGTCGCCATTACGAAGATAAAGAAGCCGAAGTAAAAGCCGCCTACTGGAACTGTCCCTGCATTCCCATGCGCGAGCGCAAAGAGTGTCACTGTATGTTATTTCTGACGCCAGATAACGATTTCGCTGGAACTAATCAGGAAATAGGAATGGATCAGATTAAAGCTGTCAGAGAGACTATGTAATCGGTTAAGTAGGCGGTCGTTAAATGGCAGTAGTTGTGAAAAGAGGTCGTTATTTTTCCTATTTTTAAGACTTAGCTATTTAAAAAAAATCGATCGCCGCCTACTCACAGACACATCCGCAATCGAAAATCCCCAATCTCCAATCGAATGATAGAGGAAATCCCGCTCGACTTTTGGCAAGGTATCGAACAGTTTAACAGCCAAGAATTTTACGCTTGTCACGATACTTTAGAGGCTTTGTGGATGGAAGCCGGCGAGCCGGAAAAAAGGTTTTATCAGGGAATATTGCAAATTTCGGTCGCGCTTTATCACTTAGGAAATAAAAACTGGCGCGGTGCGGTAATCTTGCTGGGAGAAGGAATAAATCGGCTCAGTTATTATCAGCCGAGTTATGCCGGAATTGCCGTTGAAGACTTGCTCGGACAAAGTGCTAAACTTTTGAGCGCTTTGCAACAAGCTGGCCCGGAAGAAGTAGCTAAATTTCAACAGTTGTTCGCAGGTACAGAAGTTGCAGGCTTGCAATTGCCGCGAATTATCAAACTACCAAAAAGTTAAATAAATGTTTGTATTAGGGTGTGCAGTATACTTGGCATCTACACAGAGGAGGGCTGGCTTTCTTGCCGGCTGCCCAAGTATATTAATTTGCTGTGGAACGAGCCTCTTGCCCGTTCCCGGTTAAGACAGTTGCAGCCACTCAGCAAAATAATCAATTAAATTCGCTGTTGTCTTGCTAGGATAATTGGTTGAGACTCTCGGGTCAATCGATCGACCTCACGGGAATCTTTCTGGCCGTTAAGATAAAATACCTAACTGGAGAGAATGCCCTTCAGCAATTTCACAAATTTTGAGGCTCCAAGCTTATGATGCCCTCCGCTAAACTACTCAATTCCAGAATATTCAAAGGATTATCGCTGCTGTTGCCCCTCACTCTGGCAGGCGCGATTGCCTCTCCCACTTACCCGCAAGCCGGGCCGCCCCGCACTCTCAGCGTGCGATCGGACATTCAAGAAGCCGACTCCAAAACCGGCATCGTGACAGCCCGCGGCAACGTCCAAATCAACTATCCAGCCCGCCAAATACAAGCAACCGCAGCTCAAGCACAATACTTCAGCCGCGAGCGCCGGATCATTCTCAGCGGAGATGTTTACGTATTGCAGCAGGGCAACAGCCTGCGCGGCGAAACCATAACATACCTCATTGACGAAGGGCGGTTTATTGCCCTGCCAAACAACCCAGGACAGGTAGAATCTGTCTATCTGGTTGCCCCGGAACAAGATGCAGCAGCCCAAAAAGCAGTTGGCTCCCCACGTCCAACTACAGCCCCCCGGTAAAAGCGGCTCGCAGCAGCGAAATTTCGCCTCAGCCAAAACATACTACTTGGGATAGATGCGAAATTTCGTCTTTAGAAAACTAACAAACTTGAAAAGGTAAAATTTAAATTAGAGACTCGATCGCACAAAGCCGCAGTCTGAAATTTAGCTTGTAGAGGTTGCCGGGAGCGAACATGAAAATTGTACTCGAAAATATTCACAAATCCTACGGAAAACGCAATGTAGTGAGTCGCGTCAACCTTTCGGTAGCCCAAGGAGAAATCGTAGGACTGCTAGGCCCCAACGGTGCCGGCAAAACCACCACATTTTACATAGCAACCGGATTAGAAAAACCAAATCAAGGCACCGTTTGGCTAAACGATTTAGACATCACTAAATTGGCGATGCACCAGCGAGCGCATTTGGGAATTGGCTATCTCGCTCAAGAAGCAAGCATTTTCCGGAACATGAGCGTGCGCGACAACATTTTGTTAGTCCTAGAACAAACTCAAGTGCCGCGGTGGGAATGGCGCGATCGAGTCGATTTCCTATTGCAAGAATTTCGCTTAGAAAAAATAGCATCGAGTTTGGGAATTCAAATATCTGGGGGAGAAAGGCGGCGGACTGAACTGGCCAGAGCATTAGCCGCGGGACGAGACGGGCCGATGTTCCTATTTTTAGACGAACCGTTTGCAGGCGTCGATCCGATCGCCGTAGACGAAATTCAAACCATTATTGCTAAATTGCGCGATCGTAAAATCGGCATCCTCATCACAGATCACAACGTCCGAGAAACCCTCGAAATTACCGATCGAGCCTACATCATGCGAGACGGCCAAATTTTAGCCTCCGGGGCTGAAGAAGAACTCTACAGCAATCCTTTAGTGCGTCAGTATTACTTGGGCGACAGCTTCGTGCGATAGTCTTTTGAATGCCTTCGGCAAACGGTCGAATTTGAGATTTTAGATGTTAGATTGAGGAGCAATCTGCGACAACGCGCCACTATGAAAATAGCAATATCCAATTCTTTGAATCCCATCAACTGGCTGCCGAGAATTTCAGTAATGGACTGGTACATTACCAAAGAACTAATCGGGCCATTTCTCTTTGGCGTCGGACTCTTTACATCCGTCGCCGTCACAGTTGGAGCCTTATTTGAATTAGTCCGCAGAGTAACAGAATCCGGCCTCCCCTACACCGCCGCCATAGAAATTTTTCTCCTGCAAATTCCCTACTTCGTAGTATTGGCTTTCCCCATGTCAATGCTGCTAGCAACCTTAATGGCCTACAGCCGAATGTCCAGCGACAGCGAACTCATCGCCCTCCGCAGTTGCGGAGTTAGCGTTTACCGATTGATACTGCCTGCTGTGATAATGAGTTTAATTGTTGCAGGCTTCACCTTTGCTTTGCAAGAGTTAGTTGTACCCGCCGCCAGCTACAGAGCTACTCTGACTTTAGACAGAGCCCTGAAGCGAGAAAAACCGATATTTCAAGATAGAAATATTATCTACACAGAATTTCGCAAACCCGAAAAAGGTGGCGACGAAACCCTGGCCCGCTTTTTTTATGCAGAACAGTTTGACGGCCAGCGAATGAAAGGTTTAACAATTATCGATCGCTCCACCCCAGGCCTCAATCAAATCGTTTCTTCAGAATCAGCTACTTGGAATCCCTCAGAAAATACCTGGGATTTTTTCAACGGAACCGCTTATATAGTTGCTCCTGACGGTTCTTACCGCAATATAGTTAGGTTTCAACACCAGCAGTTGCAACTCCCCCGCACGCCCTTAGATTTAGCTGCTAGAGCGCGGGATTTCAAGGAAATGAACATTGCCCAAGCTTTAGAGCGTTTGGATATCCTTAAAAACAGCGGCGACGAACCGCAAATTCGCAAATTAAAGGTGCGAATTCAAGAAAAATATGCTTTTCCTTTCGTGTGCATGGTATTTGGTGTAGTGGGAGCCGCTTTGGGAACTCAACCGCGCCGATCCGGCCGAGGAACGAGTTTTGGTATTAGCGTAGTTGTGATTTTTACTTACTACGTATTTTCTTTCATGACCAGTTCTATGGGCGTGAAAGCTGTTTTGACTCCGATTCTGTCGGCTTGGCTGCCGATCGTGTTTGGCTTGGGAATCGGGGGATTATTGTTGGTGCGGGCCGCCGCTAGGTAAGTGATACAACGTAATTGGGCTAAGGGCAATGGGCTAAGGCATGGGGCGGAGCAAAGCGCAGGGATGGGGCATGGGGCATTAACTGGTTACCAGGCAGAGCCTGGGAACGAGTAGGGGTATATCTTGGGTAGCCTCCCTTGACAGACACATCCGTTGATCGCATAATAGTTATTGGAGGGCGTTAGAATCCCTTAATGTTTTATACCTCTGGCTGAACCTTGACAAGTGAATACACTACTCGCGCAGGTACTGTACCTCTTTACCCTAAGTGTTCTAAATTGCCCTAAGGAGGTGAGGTGCAATGCCTAATGAGTCAAAACAAAAAGCAACTGCTTACGAAGTTTTGTTTGCAGTGCCTGCTGTATATTCTTGGTTTTGTGACCTAGATGACAAAGTACAAGCACTTTTTGCCAAAATTTTTGACCATATCGAGGAGTTTGGCGAAGGAAGGAGCTCTCCTAGCTCTGGTATCCCTCGATCCAACATCAAAAAGGTGCGGGGAAGCATTTGGTCGATTCGGGTTGAACAAAACACGAACATCTATCGACTGCTTTATTCTTGGGAATGTAAAACCTGCGTTTTGCTTTATGGATTTCAAAAGAAATCCGATAAGATTCCCAATAACCACATTGAAACGGCGGACAAACGTCTCAAAAAGTACAGGGAGGAGAAAACACCACTGAATAAGCAATCCCCCAAATCTAAGCAACCTCTCGGAAGTAAGCGAAAAAAAACGAACGAAAAATAGAGAACGACTAAAGTTATTAGATTAAATTTATTATTTATTAGAGACATTAGATTTTAGATGGGGTATTGATAATACTTTTCTGCGGTCGAGTAGTGTAGTTCTCTTGTCACAGCAGCTTTAATTGAACATGGTTATATTTCCCAGAAGTAAGAGCGTTGCCATTCAAGAGTTTTGAGAGAGACGAAATGCTTTTACTTTATGTTTAATGGTTGTTTTAGTTCATTAAATTGGTTAGGTTTTGATATGGCAATCAAATGGAAGGATGTTAAAGAAAAAGTGCTTCAAAATCCCAAAGTTAAATTTTTTTATGACGAGTTAGAGCCTGAATTTACATTCGCAAGAGAGATTGCTCAACTCAGGGAGACTACTGGGTTAAGTCAGCAGGATTTTTCTGATAAAGCAGATATAAAACAACCGCAGTTAGCTACTTTAGAGTCAGGAAAGCAATCTCCTAGATTGGAAACCTTATCTACATTAGATTCTAGTCCAGGGTGTTCACTTGAAGCGAGATTTGTAACTGATAAAAGTTCCAGCAAGGAAACGATTTCTTCTAGGGTTGACAAAAAAAATATTTCTGTAATAAAATCAGCTAAAAAGGCTCGTACTTCAAAAAATTTAATCTCTCCCAAATCTGATCCCAAAGCAATTAATAAAAAACATAAAAGTGTGTCTAAACCACAATTAACGATCCACTCTTGTTGATGCTGTTTACTATTTTTGCCTTTTTTGTTGTTCAATTCTTGTCCATATCAATCGACACCCCGAAATGTTCCGCACCAGGAAACTCGACACTCACGCAATAGTTTTTTAATAAATAATTCCTATCTCTAAAAAAATCAATTTAACTTTACCTTTCCTAATATCCTCAGTGTAATATCAAATCCGGTTACATCGGAATTATGTAGTGCGAGCGTCTCCGATCGCTATCCATAGCGCGAGCATTGACATCTTTCAAATATATCATTCCGATGCAACCCGAGAGGATATCACGGATTAGCAAAAGTATTGATTTCGCCACCGCCAATATAGCGTCCCGGACGCAGGGAGCGGGGTGTAGAAAAAGGTTGAGGTTGAATGGGCTGCACGCCCTGATTTGTATTTTGGGGAACCACTCCAAAGTTAGGTGGCTCCGGCAAATTAAGCTGACTCGGTGGAGCTGTTTGAAATTGAGAATTCGCTGCATTGGGAGAGAATTGAGGGCTAATTATCTTGCTTCCCCCAATCCCGCTTGGAAAGGGAGATGGACCGACATTGGGAAGTAGAGCTGTTGGCGAAGGTATGGCTACTGGAAGAGCCACAGGTTGAACTTCAGGTGCGAAGCCTGAGCCAGATAAATTAGTTTGGTAGGGATTTTTCGGCAAAGCCACCGTTGGAGCCGCTGCATTAATTTCGGGGAGGCTCGGTACTCGGGAATTTAACCCAGCCAAGGGTTCAGGGACTGTAGCTGTGGGGTTTAAGAATTCTTGAGATTCCTTGCTCACAGTAGTTGTTGGAGCCACAAGTGGGGGAAGTGCTGTGGGAACACTCACAGGATTTGCTCCAGCTTGAGCTTTAGCGGTCGTTGGGAGCAAATTTGTCGCATTTACAGCAGCCGGATCCGAAGCCGGTCGATCGAGCAATTTAGGCAAGTTTCCAGTTTTCTCAGCCTCCGCCACCGTTGCCGAAGTGTTAGCAACGACGTATTTTTTCATAGCTGCTTGCAGCGGACTCAAAGGCAGAGAATTGTCGTTTTTTTTATCTGAATTAGCATCACTCGACCCCTGCGATAAAGTTGCTGTCGCTGTACCCCCAGACTCAGGCTCGATCGTTTTTATCCCGGAAGTCAGTCTCCCACTGCCAGATAAACTCAATGCTGATGTTGCGTTTGAACTTGGCAAGCTGGAATTTTGAGGGTTATTGTTTCCGGCATCATCGACAGCAGGATTTGCTAAATTTGGCACAGGCAAAAATCCGCCGCTTCCTACCCGCTTGGGGGCTGAAGATGGCTGAGGAGTTTCTAAGCCCCGAGATCGAAGTTCCTCGAATAAACCTTTGCTTTTTACTACGGATGAATTTAACAAGTTCACTTCAGAAGCAGTAGAGCCATTAAACTGATTGACTAGCACTGGTAAGCTGTCGATTTCAGCCGCAATGGCGGTATCTTCAGCAGATAGCCCCGATAGCGAAGCTGGAGAGTTTGAGGCTGGTACTTCTTCGCCATCTATGCTCAACCTTTCTGGATTTACAGAGACCTCCCAGATAAATAACCCCCCTGCACAGAGGACGGCTAGGGGAGCCCAAACCGCCGGTTGGATCCAGTGGCGCAACCGCGCTATTAGATAGCGGGCAGATGTAGGAAATCGCTTAATAATTGACATAGTTTTGCTTCCATCCGAGCGTGCGGATTTAAAACTATTTTTCCTAGTCTACCACATCAATCTTGATTATTTTTGCTATGCCGGTGTAAGTGCGATCGGGAGGATCTCGGTTTGGCTTTTACTGTCGGCGTGCGATCGTCCGGCTCGCTATATTTATAGAATTTGCTGTGCGGGACGGCTCGGACTCCCAAAAAACGCTTTTTACTTTCTGCAGAGATGCTCCGAGTAGGCTCAAACTTTTGATTGAAAGTTGCGAAAGCTCAATGAACGGGTGAAAATCCATAAAGCACTGGTAGAAATATGTCTTGCTTTCGCCAAATCAAGGGGCATAAGATGATAAAATGTTATGCGATGCGGTGCCAGGTCTGCCGGGTCTGTCAGCAGCTCGACCTCAAACCAAAATGTCAAACCAAAATGTCAAGGTAAAATTGGCAATTGCTGAGAATAACACCCAAGGAAAGTTGAGAGGAAATTAATGAAAAAAGTAGTTGAAGTATTAGCAAATCGGGAACAACTAATAGATCGATCGCTGGAGATTGTGCTGTCGAAAATCTCAGAAGCCATAGCAGAACGCGGACTTTGTACGATCGCCGCAGCGGGCGGAAGCACACCGGAACCGCTCTACAGAGCGATCGCAGCCCAAGACCTGCCTTGGGACAAAATTCACGTATTCTGGGGGGACGAACGCTACGTTCCCCCAGAACACCCAGACAGCAATCAAAAAATGGCGCGCCTCGCGTGGCTCGATCGAGTGAATATCCCCGCCAGCAACATCCACCCCATGCCCACAGGCGCCGGCGACCCCGCCGCCGACGCTGCGGCGCACCAAACCGAATTACAGCAGTTCTTCAAAGTATCCGAGGGCGAGTTTCCTGCCTTCGACATCATTTTATTGGGCATAGGAGACGACGCCCACACAGCCTCTCTATTTCCTGGCACAGCAGCCTTGGAAGTCCGGGATGCCCTAGTAACTGTCGGCAACAAAGACGGTCAACCCCGCATTACCTTTACAGTCCCCTTAATCAACCGGGCCCGGTGCGTCATGTTCATGGTCGCAGGAGCCAGCAAACAACCCGCCCTAGCTCAAATTTTTGCCCCCGCAGCCGACGAAATGACCTATCCAGCCAGACTCGTTCAACCAGAGGGCGAACTTTGGTGGCTGCTCGATGCGGCGGCTGGCGAAGCAGTAAAATAGCCGACAGAGCCGCAAGCGTGCCAACACAGTCAGCATTATCACTAACTCAATCTTGCCCATCACAGCTAACGTCACGGCGTCAGCTCAGTTGCTAGTATTAGCGAAGCAATATAAGAATTGTGGCGGTTAAAGTTAAAATTTGACCATATACACGAGTATTTTTATGAGGCTGATTTGAAAATCTGGCCGATAGCAAGGAGAAATCGATGATTGTCTGTCCCAATTGCAATCACCAGAACCCCGACGGGGCCAGCCAGTGTGAGGCTTGCTACACGCCTTTACCTGTTACCGCAAGTTGCTCGAACTGCGGTGCAGCAGTTCAGACAGATGCAGCATTTTGCGGCCAGTGTGGCTTTAACTTGCGTCCGGGTTCCATAGTTCCAGAAGTTGAGGTGACAGTACCGTCCCTCTCGCCTGTAGGCCCCACAGTGGTATCGTCACCGGCGCCGGATTTAGTCCCACCCGATCCCCTGATGGCAATGGAACCTCTAGTTACCCTGAATAAGGGGCTCAACTTGGAAAAAACTCCCGCCAGCATTCCGACGATTCCCGATCCCGCGCCATCGCCCTCGGTTCCTGTTACAACTGAATCGGTGGCAACACCAGTAAATATCTCTCCTACGGTTCCGGGCCCACAGCCAGCAGGTGTAGCTAAAACTCAACTGCAACAGCAGTCGGCCCGCCTGCTACACGTTCAGACAAATACGCCGATGGAATTGCCTCACAGTCTGTCTGTGGTTCACATAGGCAAGCCAAATGACTTAGTACCGCCGGATATTGATGTTTCGGGATTTGCTAATTCTGAGATAGTTTCTCGGGTACACGCAAATCTCCGGGTGGAGGGAGATGCTTGCTACCTAGAAGATGTAGGCAGTTCCAACGGCACTTACGTCAACAATACTCCGCTACCCAAGGGAAACCGCCACCGGTTGCGACCGGGAGACCGCATCTCTCTGGGCAAAGGAGACCTGGTTACCTTTTTATTTCAAATCTCTTAGAGCGAGTTTGGATTGGGCGATCGAAAGTCTAAAATCTAAAATCGCATCTTGAGGCGCTCTACCAAAACTCAATGCTGCCAATGTGATTAAGCTGACCTTGCTACATCCACTCCAGTCTATACCCGTCCGCAGTTGGATCTTTGAAGACGAGCAGGTCGTCCGGATCGGGCGCTCGACCGAAAACCACGTCGTTCTTTTTAGCGCTGTGGTTTCTCGTCGCCACATCGAATTGCGGCGCAGCGGCATAACTTGGGAACTGATCAATTTAGGTACCAACGGCACTTACCTCGATGGTAAGCCGATCGCTAAGGTTCCCATTGTGGACGGTCTGATCGTTCACTTGGCTCGCTCAGGTCCGAAAATTCAAATCAACGTAGGCCCGAATCAGTCCTCAGTCCAGTTAGGACAAATTAGCGTCAAGCCAAGGGAGGCTAAGGAAATTCACGCTCCCTCGGGCGCCGTGCAAATTAGCACGATTCCTGTTCCCGACCAAAAAGAAGTTGGCACTTCCAGGGAAGAGGAGGAGTTAACGGAGGCAGATCATACTCGCCATTATTCGGAAGAAGAATATTAAACCGGCTTCTTTGGACGATCGACATTTTTCAAAGGCGGCACTCAGGAGTTTATTTATGAGTACATCACCACAGATTGTTAGGCGCAGCGAACTGCTCAACCGCCGCACGATCGACCGCAGAACGGCGGAAGAGGTCGGCAGGGTAGATCGGGTTTGGCTCGATGCTCACTCCCAGCGGGCGATCGGCTTTACTTGCAAGTCGGGACTTTTGGGCAGCAAAAAAACTTGGTTCGCTTGGGCGCAAGTTGATACGGTGGGGGAAAATGTTTTTGTCACCATTAACCCGGAACTGCCGGAATTGCATCAGCCGGAACAAGCTGTTTGTCCGATCGGCCTTGAGGTACTCACGGACGCTGGGAATCAGGCAGGTGCAGTGGTTGACTACCTATTTGATGTCCGCACGGGTTCAGTCACCCACTACCTATTTAAATCGAGCGGCTGGCGCGGTGTTTTAGACGACATTTACTTGTTACCTGTGGCAGCTATTTCGACCATCGGCAGCAAGCGGGCGATCGTCTCTGAAGCTGCTGTATCGGAGCCAGTGCAGTACGCGGAGGGACTGCACAAAAAAGTCGGTCTGGTAGCAGAGTTTTTACATGAAGATTTCGACAGAACTCTCAAAAATGTGGCAGGTGTGAAGCGGGGCGCTCAAAGTCTCGCGGAAAAATTCCAAGATAAAGCTCTAGAAGTCAGGGATGTAGCTCAAGAAAAAGTTGCACAGTTGAAGCGGCAAAGACAAGAATCTGTCCCGCCAGAGCCGAACCCGGAGCCGCCCGAGTCAGATTTGAGCTGAAGTTTGGCCTTCCCGCTCGCCCTGCGACTAATTGCCGATCGCATTTTGGGCCGACGCGCGCGAGGAAGGTCGAGCGGTATTTTCGCTATGAGAGATTGATGTGTTGTCCCTCAAAATTCCAGTGCTGCTCAAAGCATTGTATTTTAAAGGTATCGCATCAATAAGGAAAATGTTAGCAACTCAAAAAGACCTATGCTGTTTGATACAACCAACAAGTATTTTATCTAGAGCCCCCAGCATTAATAATTGGTTAACTTCTTTCTTTACAAACACCGATTCCTTAATCGTTGACTGTCGCCCGATCGAGAAATCGAATCAGCGCTGCAACCAGCGCGGGTCTGAGTTAAATTCTCTGGTTCGTCAGCGGGAAAAGGGTGATTTGGCCGATCGAATTGAGCGGCTCACCCATGCGAACAATCGTTCCCTCCCAGACCACATTAATCAAGCGGTTAAGACCGCTGTCAATCACTGGGACGTTCACCCGATTAATAACATCGTGTTTGGTTGTTACCGAGGACAGCAAAAATTTGCGTCTGCGCCAAAAGCTAACCATCAAAAGTTTGTTCAAATGCCTCAAGCAGCCAAAAGTTCAAATTTTACGGCAGAGCGAGGGAATCATGGCGCACTGACGACGCCTTTAAAAATCAAATTTTTTGCAGTTTTCTCCCAAAAAATCTCTCTGGAAGTATCCCCGTTTCTGTCTGGCGGTGGAGTGTCAAAACATCAGTGATTACCTTAACTCTTTTACATCCTATCCAGTCTGTAGCGGTTCAAAGTTGGTGTTTTGAAGCTGAACCGGTGGTTCGGATCGGTCGATCGAACGACAATGATGTAATTATTTACAGCGCTGTAGTTTCCCGCCACCATGTAGAGCTGTGGAATCACGCCAATGGCTGGGAAATTATTAATTTTGGTGCTAACGGCACTTATGTAGATGATAGACCGATCGCTCAGGTGTCAGTTGTGGACGGGATGACAATTCGCTTGGGCAACTCCGGGCCAAAAATCAGGATTGGGGTGGCCGCCACGAATCAACCGGGCAAAATAATCAAGCCACCGCAGCAGGATCTCCGTCAAAAGGAGGAAGTTTCAAAAAACAGGTCAACTGCTTGGCCTGGGGTCGTGGGAATCATCGAAGACGATGAACATGGAGGGCTCACTCAAATCGATCTGGACTGATCGGCAGCTATCTATGGCAGGCTAGTTCAAACAAAGCTCAGAGGCCCAATTCGAGCGTCTAACTAATATTGTGGTAAGTGGCCTGATTTGTGCCTAAATATCCCTATACATTAATTAACAGGTTCTCTAGTAGGATTTCACCCTTCTAAAGATAGGATTGGGGGGATCTCGATCGATGTTACCTCAGTTTCACTGCTTGCCCACCGGCGGTAATCCGAGAGCAACTGGTGCATCAAGCGCTGTTTGACGCTCAGCAGTACGCTCTTGAGCAAAGCATTCCCCGTTGCTTCTAAAATGGGTTTGGGCGTCAGCCAAAACGGCGGCGGTAACTCTACTTGCACTTCCAAATCCGCTTTTCCCCTCAAGTACGCTACGCCGCTGCTTTGGTGTACACAAAGCTGTCCTTTGAGATTGAGAGCAAAGCGATCGTTGATATAACCCACGCCGCGAATTTCGCAGGCGACGGACTCCAAATTGATTGTGCCGTCCGACTGCGCCCACACCCTCATGTCTACTGTGGGTTGAAGGCTCAGCATCATAAATTGTAACGGTCGCATTTTTAGGCGGAAACAGTCATCGCTTAGCTGTTCTGTGCGACTTTGATCGACAAGGGCGTTCACCAGTCGCCTCGGCTGGCGCAGATAATGTTGAATGGGAACCCGTTCCTCTGGTACGGCGATCTCAACGGATTGGGAAGAATTAAAGCGGGTATACATGAGAAAATATCAAAATATAGGATTCCTAAGCATATCTTAATAAACTATCACCTTTTTTAAGGTGACATAAGTCGCGCCCTAAGTCAGGTGACATACGTCGCGCCCCCAGCAATGTCATCCGAGAAATCACCGATAAAAGCTTTCGGGACATCGCTAATTTTTCATCATACTTCCTAGCTGATGAGAGTAAAGCAAACATTTGTAACCTAAAATTGCCTCTAAATGAAAATTTCGATCGCACATCTCGGCCCTGTTGGTACAAATGCAGAAACAGCGGCTCTAGCTTATGTCAATTGGTTGAGCCTGAAAACTAACTTGGAATGCGCCCTGTGTCCTTATTCCACCATTTCCCAAGCGCTAGAGGCATCGGCCGTAGGGCAGGTTGACTATTCAGTTGTGCCCGTTGAAAATTCGATCGAAGGCAGTGTGACTGTCACCTTAGATACACTGTGGCGACTCGATCAACTCCGCATTCAACACGCCTTAGTTTTGCCAATTTCCCACGCTCTGGTGTCTAATGCTAAAAATTTTAACGAGATTCAAAAAGTTTACTCTCACCCGCAAGCGCTAGCTCAGTGTCAGGTATGGTTGGGGCAGTTTATTCCCTCAGCTCAATTAATTCCGGCCAATTCTACCACGGAAGCATTGCAATATCTGGAAGATAGAAATGTAGCAGCGATATCTTCGCCAAGAGCTGCTGAACTTTACCATTTGCCAGTGTTAGCTCAACCCATTAATGATTATCCCGATAATTACACTCGATTTTGGGTACTTAGCAGGAGTGGTGGAGAAATCGGAAACGTAGAATCAGGGGCTCGCTCATCCATTAAATCCATTACACAATCTGCTCCTGAGTTGATCCTCGATGCTTCACCGTCTAATTGCACCCATACCTCACTAGCTTTTAGCGTACCTGCCAATATGCCGGGATCACTGGTAAAACCTTTGCAAGTATTTGCCAGTCGCGGTATTAATTTAAGTCGGATTGAATCTAGACCGACTAAAAGATCGCTCGGAGAATATATTTTCTTTATGGACGTTGAGGCTAACGCCTGCCAAGCATTTGTTCAATCGGCACTCGAAGAGTTAAAAAATCACACCGAAACTTTAAAAATCTTTGGTTGCTACAGCTTGCTGTCAGTTGTATAATTTCTTTTTATGTACTATACTTTTTAAGTAAAACTTAGGAGTCGGGCGAGATGAATGCTGATGAACTTCTCAAGCGATACGCAGCCGGAGAAAGAAATTTTCACGAAGCCAATTTGATAGGCGCTTTCCTGTCAAAAGCTTTTCTAATTCACATTAATCTAGCCTCTGCGAATTTGAAGGAGGTCAATTTAGCTTTAGGAGACCTAAGTTGGGCTAACTTAATAGATGCCAACCTCAAGAATGCTTGCCTAGTGATGGCTAAACTCGAGGGCATCGATTTGAGTGGCAGAGCCGATCTAAGATTCGCGAGATTAACAGGAGCTGACATGAGTGAGGCAAACCTGGCAAACGCCAACTTGAGCGATACGAAAATGATTGGTGTTGATTTGAGCGGTGCAAACTTGTATAGGGCAAACCTTATGGAAGCCAACCTCATAGATGCTTGCTTGGACAATACAAACCTCAACGAAGCCAATTTAAGCAATGCTAGACTGCGGGGAGCGAGTTTGATGGGAGCAAGTTTGAGAGGCGCATTTTTGTGTGAAAGTAACCTTGAGGGCGCAGACTTGAGAGGAGCTGACTTGAGGGGTGCTAATTTGAGCGGGGCATTTTTGTGCGGGGCTAATCTCGAAGGAGCTAAGCGAGATGAGGAAACAATTTTCAGTGGGACAATACATTTTTGCGTCAGACAAGTCTGACATCAGGCAATATATCCGCAGAGAATCCGACAACTAAGGACTAAAAAATATACTATTGACTTGGCTGAAAGTGAAGTCTATTTGCTGCTGTACCTTAGCAAAATGAAGCTGCATCTTGAGGATCTCTTTCTTGGAATTAGCTTGAGCAATCTTACTTTCCAAAGCCAGCAAGTTGCGGTTGAGATTTTCTACTCGCACAGTTTGGTAGTCTAAGTCAATTTTTAGTTCTGCCGCCTGATCGAATTGAATCTGCTTGCGAACCACGGCGAGGCGGACTGAATTTTCATCCTGTGTCTGAAGAGCTAGCAAAGCTCGTTGCTGCCACTGGTTGGCTTGAGATTCAGCTTGATTGTACAGCCACTGAATCCGCAGTTGGGCGGAAATCGCAGTGCCAACAGCCTGACGCAGTTCTTTGAGAGGTTCCTGAATTTCTAAGATTAATAGTTCCCAAAGATTCATCAGTTCGCTGGTAAATTCTTCGCGTTCTACAGAGGCTACCAGTGCTTCTAAGAGCAACAAATTTGGTTGCATCTGCTGCGTAACTGTCTCAAATATTAACTGTGCTTCGGACATTTGCCGATCGTAATTTTTTTCTGAGACTGCACCGGATGAGTGCTTTAATATTTTTTCACTGCTATCTACCTTAGCTTCTGAATCTGAACTTGAAGCTACAAAGGCCTGTAATTTTTCGCGGGCGATCGAATTCAGCCTTTGTCGAAGCAAATCGCAGGCCGCCCGCTGCACTGGCCCTGTTTCGCTTTGACAAATGTTGATGACTATTTTTAAGCCGGCATCGCCGTAATTCAATGTCTCTCTCAGGGCGGCGATTCGATGTTCGTTGACAGAACTAGACAGCCGATGTTTAACTCCTGCTAGTCCGCCGAGCACTACACCGCCCACAGGAGGTGGCAGTTGACCGCCTCTAACTGCATCGTATGGTTTCGGTTGGTCGTGATTGTCTAACACAAGTTACTGCTATAAGGAACCTATCCGAACCTGTTTGAAGTTAAGAATTAAACAGATACCAGTTCCCAAAAAGAATGGAACTGTAGCCAATCTCCGAACTCTTAGTTCATAACTCATTCCCAATCGAAAATCGCCAATCGAAAATGGTATGATTTGTGTGTAATTATTTCTTCAATGCAGGTCAAACCGATCGTGCTTTTTCCTAGGCAAATTGGCTACTTGAGGGTATCTTTAAGTACAGTCCTCGCTGCCAAGTGATTGCGAGTAGAAGTCAAAATTTCGGTTTCGCGTTCCAATCTCGCAGCAGTATCTTGCAATTCTAAAAGAGTTTGCTGTTCTGTCGCTGCCCCGTAAAGGTAGCTGGCTACCCAGTAGGACAATTCTGTAGGCAAACTGGGAATGTCTTCGGGCAGGTCGATCGGCTGATCCATCAATTTGCTGGAGAGGCGAACTACATCTCTCAGCAGTTGTTCGACATCTTTTCCCAAAGGTCTGAGGTCTTTTTGCGGCGGTTCGTCTTCAATCCATTCTACTAGACCGACTAAATACGGTTTTTCCCGAACTGCGTCGAGCACTCGGAACCGCTGCTGCCCGAGAGTCATAATTTTCATGCGATCGTCGGGCAGGCGTTGGCAGTGAATCACTTCGGCGCAACAGCCGACGGCGGAGACTTTGTTTTGGTTGGGGTCCCACATGAGTACACCGAAACGCCGATCGCCCTCCAGAATCGTATTCATCATGATTCGATAGCGAAACTCGAAGATTTGCAGCGGGAGTGGCCTACCTGGAAATAGAACCACTTCCGGCAACGGAAATAAGGGGAGTTCGCGAACTGCTACAGAGGAAGAGGATGCCATTGTCGCTCAAAAGTGACGGTACTTGCGCTTATTTTTCTTACTTTAACTGATTAAAGGCAATTCCGGGGCAGGAGCGATCGGGCTTTTGCGACGCGGATTTGAGCCAGCGAGCGCGATCGCCCGTGCTGGCAGCTTGACAAAGGCGTTATTTCGTCAAAATGCTAAATATACCTTTTTGCTGAACTAAGTGATGCTGAATGCGATGATAGCGACTGCTAAAGGAGCGTTTTTGTAGCGATCGCCCCTTAATTAAGAATAATTATTTAAGTTCGTGCCCGAGCAGAAATTATTGTTGAGTCTTAACTAATAACTAATACCTAATAAGTAATGACTAGGGAACTTTATGCAAAAAGAAGGAACAAATGCTCTTCCCTTTGATCCTTCTTTCTGCGTTTGAGATAGGTCAATCTACAGCTTGACTTCGATATCTACGCCGGCTGGCAAATCCAGTTTCATCAAAGCGTCAATTGTTTTGGCTGATGGCTGGTGAATGTCGATAATCCGGCGGTGCGTGCGGGTTTCAAAGTGTTCGCGAGAATCTTTGTCTACGTGGGGCGATCGCAGCAAGCAGTAAATCCGCCGTTTTGTCGGTAGGGGAATCGGGCCGATCGCTGTGGCTGCTGTGCGATTTGCTGTATCTACAATCTTTTCGCAGGATGCGTCTAGAATTCGGCGATCGAAAGCTTTGAGGCGAATGCGAATTTTTTGTTGTTGAATTGTTGCCATTTTTGTTTCTTGAATTTTCGAGGTTCAGTTTGTTGTTTGTTGTCTGTTGTCTGTTGTCTTTTTGCAGTTGTTTTTGGGCTAACTGCTAACAGCAGACTTCTGAGTAATAACTAATCACTAAATAGCAGAAAAGCCTGATTAAATTTGGCGGCTTTTCTGCTATTTAAGCTGTTATCGGATTCCTACTTGAGGATTTTGGAAACAACGCCGGCGCCGACGGTGCGTCCGCCTTCGCGGATAGCGAAGCGCATTCCTTGTTCGATCGCGATCGGGTGAATCAGCTCAACAGTCATTTTGATCCGGTCACCAGGCATCACCATTTCTGCTTCACTACCGTCATCAGCGGTGAACTGTGCGATCGTGCCGGTCACGTCAGTGGTACGGACGTAGAATTGAGGGCGATAGCCAGAGAAAAAGGGCGTGTGCCGACCGCCTTCTTCCTTCTTGAGGATGTACACTTCAGATTCAAACTGAGTGTGAGGCATGATGCTTTTCGGCTTGGCAATCACCATTCCGCGTTCAATATCCGCCTTTAAAATCCCCCGCAGCAGTAGACCCACGTTATCGCCGGCCAAACCTTCCTCCAGAGACTTGGTGAACATTTCCACACCAGTCACCGTAGTGCTGCGAGTGTCCTTAAGACCCACCAATTCGACTGTTTCGCCGACTTTGATGGTTCCGCGCTCAATCCGGCCTGTGGCGACAGTACCCCGACCAGTAATCGAGAATACGTCTTCAACTGCCATCAAGAAAGGCTTGTCAACTTCGCGCTCTGGGGTGGGGATGTAAGCATCTACTTCTTCCATCAGCTTGTAAATTTTGTCAACCCACTCATTTTCGCCCTTTACAGTCTTGGGATTAGCAAGCATCGCTTCGAGAGCTTTCAATCCCGAACCTGTGACGATGGGGATGTCATCGCCCGGAAAATCGTAAGAGCTCAAAAGTTCGCGAACTTCCAGTTCTACCAATTCCAACAGTTCAGCATCATCCACCATGTCTTCTTTGTTCAAGAACACAACCAAGCTGGGAACGCCAACTTGCTTTGCCAGCAGGATGTGTTCGCGAGTTTGAGGCATGGGGCCGTCTGCGGCTGATACCACTAAGATGCCACCGTCCATTTGAGCGGCACCGGTGATCATGTTTTTCACGTAGTCAGCGTGTCCGGGGCAATCTACGTGGGCATAGTGCCGACCTGTGGTTTCGTATTCGACGTGAGCAGTATTAATCGTAATACCCCGTGCTTTTTCTTCTGGCGCGGCGTCGATGTCGGCGTAGTTCTTAGCCTTTGCTTGACCTAGTGCAGAGAGAGTCATCGTAATCGCGGCGGTCAAAGTTGTTTTGCCGTGGTCAACGTGACCGATCGTGCCGATGTTTACGTGGGGTTTATTCCGTTCAAATTTTGCGCGTGCCATTCTCGATTTGTTCCTTGTTTCTTTTAGCGATTTTAGATTTTAACATTTTAGATTTTAGACTTTGGATTTCATCCAAAATCCAAAATCTAAAATTCAAAATCGTTAGTTACCTTTGTTCTTAGCGATGATGGCTTCAGCCACATTTCGCGGCACTTCTTCGTAATGGCTGAATTCCATTGTGAAGATGCCTCGACCTTGGGTTTTCGAGCGGATGTCAGTGGCGTAGCCAAACATTTCTGCTAGTGGAACTTTTACAGAAACTTTGGCAATTCCCTGATCCGTCTCTTGGCCCTCAATCTGACCCCGACGCGAGTTGAGGTCGCCGATGATGTTCCCGATGTAATCTTCGGGAACTTCCACCTCTACTTTCATCATAGGCTCTAGCAGCACAGGCGAAGCCTTCATCACGGCTTCTTTGATCGCCATTGAGCCGGCGATCTTAAATGCCATTTCCGAAGAGTCTACGTCGTGGAAAGACCCGTCTACCATAGTGGCTTTGAGGTCGATCACGGGATATCCTGCTACAATACCCGATTCGCAGGCTTCTTTCATCCCTTGTTCGGCCGGGCCGATGTACTCTTTCGGTACAGTGCCGCCGACAATTTTGGAGACAAATTCAAAGCCACTTCCGACTTCGGTAGGTTCTAGTTCGATCACGACGTGACCGTACTGACCTTTACCGCCGCTTTGGCGGATAAATTTACCTTCGGCGCGGACGGCTTTGCGAATGGTTTCGCGGTAGGCTACTTGCGGCTGACCCACGTTGGCTTCTACTTTGAATTCGCGCAGCATCCTGTCTACCAGGATTTCCAGGTGCAGTTCGCCCATGCCGGCGATGACTGTCTGGTTGGTTTCTGGGTCAACGTTGACTCGGAAGGTAGGGTCTTCTTCCGAGAGCGACTGGAGGGCTTTGGAGAGCTTCTCCATGTCCTGTTTGGTTTTGGGTTCGACAGCCACCGAGATGACTGGCTCTGGAATAAACAGAGATTCCAGAATCACTGGCGCTCCTTCTTCGCAGAGGGTGTCGCCGGTGAAGGTGTCTTTCAAACCCAAGGCTGCTCCCAAGTCTCCGGCCCGCAGTTCCTCAACTTCTATCCGATCGTCGGCTTTGAGGACAATTAAGCGAGAAACCCGCTCTTTTTTGTCCTTGGTGGAGTTGAGGACGTAGGTGCCTTTTTTGAGGATACCCGAGTAGACGCGAACGAAGGTCAGCCGGCCGTAGGGGTCAGCCATGATTTTGAATGCCAGGGCTGACAGGGGGGCGCTGTCGTCTGCAAATCGTTCTGCTGTGTCGCCGTTGGGGAGGAGTCCTTGAATTGGGGGAACTTCCAAGGGCGACGGCAGGTAGTCGATCACTGCATCCAACAAAAGCTGAACGCCTTTGTTTTTGAACGCCGAACCGCACAACATGGGGACGATCGTCCCAGATATCGCGCCAGTCCGCAAAGCTGCACGAATTTCGTCTTCCGTTAACTCTTCGCCTTCAAGGTATTTCTCCGTAAGGGCGTCGTTGGTTTCTGCTACGGACTCGATCAGCTTGGTGCGGTATTCTACGGCTAGATCCTTTACTTCATCGGGGATTTCTACTTCCTCGATGTCGGTTCCCATGTCGTTGTTGTAGATATAGGCTTTCATTTGCACTAAGTCTACAATTCCCCGGAAGTTTTCTTCACTGCCGATCGGGATTTGGATGGGTACGGCGTTCGCTCTCATTCGATCGCGAATTTGGGCGTAGACTTTGTAGAAGTTTGCGCCCATCCGATCCATTTTGTTGACGAACACGATCCGCGGTACTTTGTACCGATCGGCCTGTCGCCAAACTGTTTCGGATTGCGGCTGCACTCCCCCTACCGAGCAGAACACTGCGATCACTCCGTCGAGCACTCGCATCGAGCGTTCGACTTCGATCGTGAAGTCTACGTGTCCGGGAGTGTCGATGATGTTGATTTTGTAATCTTTCCAACTGGTGGTGATAGCAGCGGCAGTAATCGTAATTCCCCGCTCCCGCTCTTGCTCCATCCAGTCAGTGACTGCTGTTCCCTCGTGCACTTCACCCATTTTGTGAACCATGCCTGAATAGAACAGAATTCTTTCAGTTGTTGTTGTTTTGCCCGCGTCGATGTGGGCTGCGATGCCGATGTTGCGAGTTTTTTCTAGCGGGACGGTACGTGCCACAGCTACCTCCTTAATCTTGTGTTGCTGTTATAATACTATTATACTACACAGTAACCCTATTTTGCACTCCCCAGCGACTTACAAAAGTCTCTGGAGCTTATTGTTACATTTTAATATTTTTTGCAAAATTTGTTTACAAAAATATTAAGGATGCGACATGGAGGATTCAGAGAGTGCGTGAATTTTGAGTGCGTGAATTTTGATTTTGGGAGTTTTGAGTTTGCTTCACGAATCGCAACTGCGCCAAGAGAAGCAATCTCAACACTCAAAACTTACACTTTCCAATTTCTCACCCGATGCTTTTATACCGCACGATCGCGCTTTTCTCCATGCCCGATGTTGCCGTTAGTAGCGGTAGTGAGCAAAAGCCTTGTTAGCTTCAGCCATGCGGTGAGTTTCTTCGCGCTTGCGAATAGCACTGCCTGTTTCGTTAGCTGCATCCATCAGTTCGTTGGCTAGCTTGGCGGCCATCGAGCGGCCGGTGCGGGCGCGGGCAAATCTGATCAGCCAGCGGAGGGCGAGGGTGGTACCGCGATCGGAACGCACTTCCATCGGCACTTGGTAGGTGGCGCCACCTACCCGGCGGGCTTTGACTTCTACCAGGGGTGTCGCGTTTTTGACTGCTTTTTCAAACAAGTCTAACGGTTCAGCCCCTGTGCGTTCTTGGATGGTTTTGAGGGCGTCGTAGACGATGCTGGAGGCAACGGATTTTTTGCCGTGCTGCATGATCCGTCTCACCATCATGCTTACCAACCGGCTGTTGTAGGTTGGATCTGGTGGAACTGGACGTTTTTGAATAACTGTGCGGCGAGACATAGTTCTACTTGGGATTTTTGATTTTGAATGACTGAGTTTGGGGTTTTGGGCTCAGATCTCGATCTATGACGAGCGAGCGTGCAATCGATCGGCGCGATCGGATTTATTTTTGCTTCCCAACCTCGACGATCGGGCGAGCTGCGTGTTATTTTTTCTCTTTAGGACGCTTGGCCCCGTATTTGGAACGACCCTGCTTGCGGTCTTTCACCCCAGCGGTGTCTAATGTACCGCGAATGATGTGGTATCTAACTCCGGGCAAATCTTTTACCCGACCGCCCCGGATCATTACTACAGAGTGTTCTTGCAAGTTGTGACCGATCCCTGGGATGTAGGCTGTCACTTCAAAACCAGAGGTCAGCCGTACCCGAGCCACCTTCCGCAGCGCCGAGTTGGGTTTTTTCGGGGTGGTCGTGTACACTCTGGTGCAAACTCCGCGGCGCTGGGGGCAACTCTTGAGAGCTGGCGATTTGGTTTTTTTCTGCGTTTGTTCCCGTGCTGAACGGATGAGTTGCTGAATAGTGGGCATGAGTTACGGCATTTCTAGCTTTTTGCTGAATATAGTGATTTGGCTGCATCCGCACTGAAAGTCCCTTCCCCTCTGGGGGGACGGGATGAATGAAAATCTATGGGTAAGTGAGGATACCAGACTCTATATTCTACACGACGCGAGTTTCTTTGGCAAGAAATTTGCACGGCGGGCGATCGAACTTCTTTCGTTGCTGCAAGTTGGGAGGGGGCGAGCGCAACGGGAGAATGGTATGTGACATCCTATAATTTAGGCGCAACTATGATGATTGTCACAGCCGTCAGCAAAATTTATGAAGCTCGCCATATCGCTTTTTCGATCAAATTACCATTGTTAGGAGAGGCGCATTAACTCCAGCCTGCGATCGCATCACAGTCTATAGCCGATCTACATCACATAAACTTATCTAAAATTGCCGGACAATAAGAAATATACATTGAGTTGACTGCAGATGACAACCAAAGCTTATATTCCTGAATATAAAATTTCCGAACTTTACTTGAACATTTGGAAATCCGGTAAGATCGATCGGACTGTGTTCCAACAAATTCAATACGCAATTAATTCTCACAGTTTAAAAAGTTCAGAGGAGCGAAAAATTGTCAGCAGGCTGCTCTATGCAGTACGGCGGGGATGGGTGTCAGTGATGGACTGAGTTGCTTGGGAGTTTTGACTCAGGGCGCGAGATTGCTTAGTGACTCCCCGGGCGTAGCTGCGTCAATGAGTTTTGAGATTGCCACCCACAGAGCACAACACACACGGGGTGCAGGAGTTGTGAGTTCAAATCTCATCCATAAAATTAGACTACTCCCCAATAGATGCACCGTTCTTGAAAGGCAATATTAAGGTAAAAGGATAGGATATGTTTAATTCTACAGAACTGCTGATCGAGGCTTTCATCGAACAACTTCAGAACGGGTACAGCCGCACTTACGGAGGCTACAAATCAGACTATGCTGACATTATTGCCTGGGTGGGGGCAATGGCGTTAGAAAACATCGCTAACAGCGACGCTCTTTATCACAATGTAGAACACGCCATTTGCATTAGCTTAGTCGGTCAAGAAATCTTGCGGGGAAAACACATTCGCAAGGGCGGAGTTTCCTGCGAAGATTGGCTGCACTTCATCATTTCTTTGCTGTGCCAAGACATCGGATATGTCAAAGGAGTTTGCCGGCAAGACCAAGAATCAGAAGGATTGTATGCTACTGGAAAAGATGGCATGAGAATTGCACTTGCTCCCGGTGCAACAGCGGCTAGCTTAGCTCCTTACCGAGTTGACAGAGCTAAATTGTTCATTGACGAGCGCTTCGGCAACCACAAGCTAATTAATGCTGAGATAATTAAGCAGAACATAGAACAGACTCGTTTCTCGGTGCTTGACGGTAACACTGACGAGGATGCACTTAATTACTCTAGTTTAGTGCGCGGTGCTGACTTGATAGGTCAGCTCAGCAACCCGCAATATTTGCAGAAAATTGGCGCGCTGTTTTACGAGTTGGAAGAAAGCGGTGCTACTAAAATTTTGGGCTATCGACATCCGGGCGACTTGCTGCAAAGCTACTCTAAGTTTTACTGGACCGGCATTTATCCTCACATCAGTGAATCTCTCGGTTACTTGCAGTTGACGCAGGAAGGTAAACAGATTGTTGCTAGTTTGTACGCTAACATATTTCGGATGGAACACCAACGTTGCGATTCTGAGGTTGCTTGACGGAAGGGGAAGGGAAAGGCGACAATTTTTGAATGCGTGACATTACTTTTCTAATAATTGCTTCGCTAACATTCCTTAACATTCCTTCCCATGCTACTAAGCAGAAGGGGTTTTGAATGCGTGAGATTGCTTTCCTAAGAATCACTTCGCTATCATTCCTTGCAACGCTATTGCCGTACCTGAGTTCAAGAGTGACCAATTACCAATTACCAATTCCCCATTACCGAAGTGTATTTCATCCCAATCAACTAATTTCCTCATCAATTTCTGAATGATATCGGGGACACAACCAATTGCTGGGTACCAAAGAAGGCCATCCCTCCCGTAGCGCTTCCAAACAAACAGCTCGCACAGTTAATTGACAGTCAAGCAGTTCGACCCCAGCTTTTTCAACTTGCTTTTTGCCAATTCTTAAAATGGATTCATCGCTAAATTCAAAGGTTTTGTGACACTGAATGCAAACCAGGTGGTGGTGGTGATGCAATTCGGGAAAATTCAGTTCGTAATGTTTGTGCCCTTCTGCTAATTCTAGTTCACGCAAAATTCCCATTCTTGCTAATAAATGCAGGGTGCGGTAGACAGTAGACAAGCCTATTCGTTCTCCTTTATTCTGCAAAGTCCTGTATAACTCTTCCGCACTTAAATGATTGCCTTGTGGCAGATTTTGAAAGACACTCAAAATAGTTTCTCGCTGGGGAGTAAGGCGGCAGCCTCTCTGGTTTAGTTCGACTTTGAGTGAGTTAGCACTGTATAAATTCATGTCGCAAAAAATAAAAAACTTGAACGAGGCTTCTAGTGGATTATCTGTTATTTATTCGCGCTATTTTTTAGATTCTCCTAAAGTGTATTTTCCGTGATAATCCATCTAATTCTAGACTTCCCCTTTAGTTAAGGGTAATCTGCTAGCCATCTCTCCCCCTTGCTAAAAGTGGAACTGAAAAAGTAGTTTTCGGTATTTAGGCGTAATTTTTGTGAAGTTTATAGTAATGTTGCTGATAAGCATTGGTAAAACAAGTCTTAAGGTCAAAGTCAGTGCAACCGATCGCATCTTCAGTACAAGCAACGCACGGGCGCACTGTAAATTTGAGGCGGTAGTCCGTCGTAAAAAAAATCCCAATAACAATGAATTGGATACAAGCGCTTGATTTGATGCGCTCCTTCTGGCAATGTTACGGACAGACTCCACAAAAATAATCAAAGTGGCGATACATAAATTTTAGAAAAAGACAGTCATACGGTTATTGCTCAAGGTTGACCGAAATCTGAACGGCGTTTGTAGGTAAAAAATAGGAATTGCACCATCGATTTTCTGTGTGTAACTGCGCTGTAACAGCGACAAAAGGTTTTCAGCAAGTCGGCGGATGAAAGTCTGTTTCGCAATTCCTAATTCTCCGGGCTTGCGCTCGACCGATGTCAACCGCCAGCAGAGTAGTTAATTGACAAAACCTCGAACAATGGCATCTATAGGAGAAATATTTTCTAGCAGCAAATAGCCGAGAAAAGCTGCAGAGGTGTCACCGATGACAAAACCACTCGGGAATAAACTCCCAGGTTCGGGAGTTTTATGCCAATAGAATGACTTGTCTTTTTCCAGATTTTGTCGATCGCCAACACAAAGGGCGATCGCCCAAATCAAAATCAATGCCAGCGTCGTCAGCAAACCCGTCAGCCGTGTCAACCCTTTTTCCTGCAACCGAATCAACACAGCAACTGCTCCTACTAGGGAATATCCGTCAGCTAAACTCATAAACCACCGAAATACATAGCTTTGGGTACCAACAAGAAGGTAGCGACACCCAGCAAAACTAGGCTGATGCCCAAGAGGGTGGTCATTTTGTCTGCGTCTTCCCATGTGTAGCCAAAGAAAGAAGTTCTTGCTTCGAGGGTTGCTGGCCCTTTGAGGGAGTGAAAGATGTCGCCGAAGCCTAGAAAGGCTGAGCTGATTAGGTGAATCGCCCTAACGGCGAAGAAGGATTTTTTTGCCATGCTGGTCACGGCCATTTACCTCTTGAGAAAGATGTCAGGGGAGTTTTAAGCGATAGCAGGTTATTGATATAGATAATCAACAATTTTAGTAGTTTCGTCAAGGGGTATTTGAGAAAAATTTTCACTGATTTGAGTTCAGGTATGTAAATCAGTAGGAAAAAACATCGCCCTATCACGATTATGACTGTTTTTGGCGCTTGAGCGGAGTTTGGTCTCTCGTTAGCAAAAATAGCAGCTAAAGGAATACTTCTAAATTTATTGATAAATAATATTATTAAAGAGTATTATGGCTAGAGTATTGTTTGAGTAGCTATCCAATCCTCTCGGAAAAGACAAGGTGGAAAAAGAAATCCGGTACTTTCCTATGGACAAGCTTCTCTAAAAATAGGCTTAGAGGGGGGCGCGCCATTGTTTTTTTCCGAATCAAGAGAGTTAATGCCTATTTGTTGACATATTCATCTCAAACTCCAAACAACCAAGCCTGAGAGCATTTGCTCTCAGGCTTTTCTAGCGGAATTTTTAACTGCTTGTTGCATCTGGCGCGCTAGCTCAAGCAGAGGATTTGGTTTCTTCAGCTACTTGCTCGTTGTTGGGCAACTCCAGGCAATAACCGGCCCCGTATACGGTTTTGATGTACCGAGGATGGCGGGGATCGGGTTCCATCTTGGTTCTCAGGTGTCTGATGTGTACACGAATAGTTTCGATGTCGTCGTCGGGGTCGTAACCCCACACTTCTTTGAGAATTTCGCTGGGAGAAACTGTCTGACCGTGGCGCTGAAGCAAGCAGTGCAGCAACTCAAACTCTAGGTGGGTCAGTTTGACTGTCTGAGCGTACCAAACAGCTTCAAACCTTTCGGGGACCAGGGTCAGCGGGCCGTAATTCAGAATTTCGGAGTGTTTGGCAGCTTGGGGGATGCGGTCTGTGCGCCTTAGTAGAGCTCGCACTCGGGCTAGCATCTCTTCTAGTTCAAAGGGTTTGGTCAGGTAGTCGTCGGCGCCGGAGTTGAAGCCTTCTACTTTGTCTTGAGTTTGACTTAAGGCTGTCAACATCAAGACGGGAATGTCTGAGGTGCGCTCGTCACGCCGCAAACGCTGACATACGGTGAATCCGTCTACTCTAGGCAGCATGAGGTCTAGCATGATCAGGTCGGGGAGCAGTTGTATGGCTAGTGCCTGACCTTTGATGCCGTCTTCTGCCTGGGTGACTTCATAGCCAGCCATTTCTAGGTTGACGGCTACGAGTTCGGCGATCGCCGCGTCATCATCAATAACAAGTATCCGGGGCATCATTATTTATCTCACCGCTAACCGAATGGCAGATCCTACAGCCTTCTGGGGGTTCCAGGTAACTTTAACGAACAATTTTTTAATTTTAAGCTTCATGTAAGGATTATAAGGTTGATTAAGAACTTTCGGGGCTGTGTAAATATTCTTGTACTAATTATAAGCCCTAGGAGCACATATCAGAAAACTGTTGACCCAAAATCTTGCTGGGGGCAGATTTTTGGTCGGCAAGAACAGCCTTAACTTTTGCAGGGTGCGCCTGGGGCTTCACAGCATCGCCCTAACGGTAGTCCGCGTTTTGCATAACCCTGTTAACTCTTAACTGTAAATTTTTTAAGTTAGTTAATTTTGCTTATAAAATTTTTGTGTTTTTTGAGGGGGTAAGGCTTGCTTTGTTGGGGGATAGACCGTATGATTAAATAATATTAATATAAGTATTTATAAAGTAAATAAACAATAATGCAATCATTAAATAATATCATATAAAAGTTAAATAATCAATTCCGCAACCTGACAATTTTTGGTCAATTTTTTGCCTGTGGTGCTAATTGTTCTCTCGCTCTGGAATCAGCAAAACAACCGATAACAACCGCTTGCATACCTACTGAGGGCGAGTTTGCGATCGCTCGGGCTGAGTATTTTTGTTGGGAAGAGTCGCCTTAGATCCTAATTTTTGGAAATAAAGACCGCCGATGGTGGCTAAGAATATTGTGTAAGTCGCTGCTTGGACGAGATAAAGTCGATCTCTGTATCCAAACAGTGCTTTGAGAAGCACTCCTGGAAATTGTCGATCGGGCAAAATTTCCGCTGCATTCCACACCATAGGCCCTAAAATACAAGAGTGGACTGGTGCGAGGCGATCGTAATAAACACAAATTGCTGCATACTTGCTATTCATCTGCGACAAAATCCCAGCAGCTTGATCGAAATGTTTCAGCGCCGATACTGCCAAACCTGCCACGATTAACAGCAACAAAATCCCCATAAACTTAAAAAACAGGCGGATATCAATTTTGACACCCCACTTGAACAGTAGCGCGCCAATTATTGCCGCCCCAGTCAAACCGCCCAAAGCTCCCAAAGCGGGACTCAAGCCTTGTTGAAATTGAGCGCTGACAAATATAACTGTTTCAAAACCTTCGCGCAGTACCGCAATAAAAATTAAGCCAAATACGCCCCAGCCGGCATTGCTATTTTCTGTCAAAGCTGCTGTAACTGCTCCTTCAACTTCAGCTTTGAGAAAGCGCGCTTGCTGAGTCATCCAAATTAGCATCCAGCTTAGCATTGCGATCGCCACAATGCCCAACACGCCCTCTAATAGCTGTTTAAGGACTGGTGCGTAAGGCTGCTCTGATGTTGATAGTGCTGCGAGCAATCCATTGAATAGAACACCCACAAAACCGCTCGCAGCAATGCCGGCTGCGACACCTGCATAAACCCAAGAATTGAGGTGACTTTGCTCGGCTTTTTTGAGGCAAGCTAGTACAATTCCGACGACTAAGGCGGCTTCTACGCCTTCGCGCAGGGTAATTACAAAAGTCGGTATGGCTTCACTAAAATTCATTTTTTATAATTATGGGGCATGGGCATGGGGCATTGGTCATTGGTGATTGGAAATAACCAATAACCAATAACCAATAACCACTAACCACTAACTAATGATTAAATCAACTATAATCCCGCAGCATTTTTTTCAATTCTACTTGGTGCAATTCTTCTTGTCCAATTAGATTGCGGGCATATTCTTCCAAATAAACGCTGGAGTCAGTCACAACGTCAAGTAAAGATTTATACTTTTTGAGCGCCTTTTTCTCGTGATTTAAACTTTCTTCTAACAAGTCTTTCACCGAGTGTTTGTAGGTTTCTTCGATGGGAGCAATTTTCTGACTGGGATGCCCCTCTAAACCCGTGAGAATTTCTCCTGCTTGTTGGGCGTGGAGTAGGGATTCCGTTGCTTGTGCTTTAAAGAACTGCACGATGGGAATCCGGTTTGGCCCTGTCACCATTAGTGAATAGTGAGTGTAGCGCACGACACCTGCAAGTTCCCATTCCATGATGGTGCATAGCAGTTCCTGAGTTTTTTTTTCGTCAAGTTCTTTCATTTGTTGTTTTAGATGTAGAATGCCTTAGAGGGCGCTGTTTATAATATCACATTTAAGTTAAAAATGAAAAGTAAGGTGCGGATGGCGCACCTTACCCGATATAGATGTTGTATGTGAGTTAGGGGTTAACTTCTAAGGTTCCAGTAGGAGCAAACACTACAGTAAACTTAGCGACTGGTGCTGCATTGTTGCTGCTAGTTTCGGGAGATTTGAGCAGATTTGGCAAAGGAGTTTCTTTGGTGTAATCCTTGGCTGGTTGATTGAGCGGCTCGAAATTGCCGATCGCCCCATCTTGGCTTGTACTGACTCGATACACTAGATTTTGATTGAACGTAGGGCTAGTTTGCCAACTTTGATCGATGCGATCGTAGACTTTTAGAGCTAACTCATCTAGTTTGACGCGATCCGTAATTTCTGCTGTCTGATTTGTTCCATCCACCGCCTGAACTTGCTGCTGGCCTGCTGATACAGGTACAGCTTGGACAGTCTTATCTGTAGGGCTACTCGCAATAGCCGTTTCAGTAGACGTATTAGTGAAAGGTACAACATCTGGAGACTTGTCAGGCAGCTTTTGTTGGCTGTCTACCGCTAAATAGGAATTAGGCGTTGCTGAATTGATGTATGATGTAGCGATCAAGATCCAAAAACATTATTCAAAACAGGATGGAATCTTTAGCTA
>NZ_JAUBRM010000187.1:0-4650 GCF_036701905.1 Microcoleus sp. MON2_D5 | reverse complement strand
TTCATAGGCTTTGACTTTTAGTTAATTGTTTTTGCCAATTTCTCTTTGAACAAATCATACCTTAGTTCAGCAACGCCTCCTTTTTATAACGAACACTTTACGATTTACTTACCTGGTTCCCTCAACCAGTTAGCGTTAGAACAAAGTTTCAACCAAATTATCGATCGCCACGAAATTCTACGAACCAACTTTTCTGTCGTCGATGGTCAACCAATTCGGATCGTTCAGCCTACTTGCTATTTATCCCTACCATTAATTAACCTTCAAGAAATAGCGTCAGAGAGCGCTCGCGAAACAGAAGTTTTGCGGTTGGTAACAGAAAAAGCACGGCAACCTTTTAATCTCACCTCTGATTTGTTGCTAAGAACTACTCTAATTCAACTCAGCGATACAGATTACAGACTATACATAACCGTACATCACATTATTTTAGATGCGGTTTCTATATACAGCGTACTATTTCCCGAACTGGTAGCACTCTACGAAGCTATTTGCGATCGCCAACCCTCCTCCCTGCCAGAATTAACCGTTCAGTATGCCGACTTTGCCTACTGGCAGCGGCAACAACTACAAGTAGAATTACTGAAGCCACAGCTAGCTTACTGGAAACAGCAATTAGCAGATTTGCCCCCGCTACATTTGCCCACCGATAATCCACGACCGCCAGTTCAAAGGTTTCGAGGTGCAATGCAAACTCTGGCACTCTCGAAGGGTTTAACTGAGGCTTTGAAAGCTTTTTCCCTTCAGGAAAATGTCACTTTATTTATGACATTAATGGCGGCATTCAAAATTTTGCTCTACCGCTATTCAGGACAAGAAGATATTCCCGTCGCCACTGTTATTGGTGGGCGAAATCGATCGGAGATTGAAAGATTGATTGGGTACTTTCTTAATACGCTGATTCTGCGTACTGACCTTTCTGGTTTTCCCAGTTTCCGAGAGTTACTTTCCAGGGAACGAGAAGTAGCTTTAGGAGCTTATACTTACCAAGACTTGCCATTTGAAAAACTGGTGGAAGAACTTCAACCAGAAAGAAAGTTGGGTCAAAACCCGTTATTTCAGGTGATGTTTATTTTAGAACCGCCGCTCGTAACTTTGGATTCTAAGGATTGGCAAGTCAGCCAGATGGACATTCATATCGGTACATCGAAGTGTGATTTGTTTCTCCAACTAGAAGAAAAAACGGAATAAATTATCGGGCGTTTTGAGTACGATACAGACTTATTTGATGCTGCTACTATTTCCCGGATGGTTGGACATTTTATCACTTTGTTGGAAAGTATTGTTGCCAACCCAGACCAGTCCGTCTTGAAGTTGTCTTTGTTAACAATTAGCGAACGGCAACAGTTAATAAATTACAATGCTACGGAGGCCAATTATTCGTCAGATAAGTGCATTCACCAGTTATTTGAAGATCGAGTAGAGCAAAATCCCGATGCGGTAGCAGTAATATTTGAAGGGCAACAACTCACCTATCAGGAGTTGAATCAAAGGGCAAATCAATTAGCGCATCATTTACGATTGCTAGGAATTGTACGAGATGCAGTAGTTGGTATCTGTGTAGAACGATCGCTGGAAATGGCGATCGGACTTTTAGGCATCCTAAAAGCAGGTGCGGCTTACTTGCCTCTCGACCCAGCTTATCCGCAAGAACGGATAGCTTATATGCTGGAAAATGCCGGAGTTCCAGTAGTGCTAACTCAGGCAAGTTTATTGCCGCCACTGTTAGAGTATGGGATACCAGCAATCTGTTTAGATAAAGGCTGGAAATCGATCGCCCAACGCCCGCAAGATAACCCCACGACAGCCGTATTACCCGACCATTTAGCTTACGTTATCTATACATCAGGTTCTACAGGCCAACCTAAAGGGGTGGCAATGAGTCACCGTCCCCTGGTGAATCTGATCGATTGGCAATTACAAAATTTCGCTTTTCCTGCTACTAAAACCCTCCAATTTGCCCCCATCAGTTTCGATGTTTCTTTTCAGGAGTGTTTTTCCAGTTGGTGTTCTGGCGGCACTTTGGTGTTAATTTCAGACATTACTCGCAAAGATGCAGTAGCTTTATTGCAACTTCTCCAAAATGAAGCGATCGAACGTTTGTTCCTTCCTTTTATTGCGCTTCAGCATCTAGCTGAGGTTGCTGAGGAGCGAGGAATCGTACCTAATAGTTTGCGAGAAATTATTACTGCTGGCGAACAGTTACAAATTAGTCGAGCGATCGTCAATTGGTTTAGTCAGCTAAAAGATGGCACTTTGCACAATCAATATGGCCCTTCCGAAAGTCATGTCGTAACGGCATTTACTCTTACTGGTTCACCTGAAAATTGGCCTAAATTGCCCTCGATCGGTCGTCCTATTGCCAACGCCCAAATCCACATCCTCGATTCGCAATTACAACCAGTACCTATTGGTATTCCTGGAGAACTTTACATCGGCGGTGTTAGTTTAGCCAATGGTTATATCAACCGACCAGATTTAACATCCCAACGGTTTATTGAAAACCCATTCTTAAATAGTGATGAGAGCTTAGTTTTGAGTTCTGAATTAGAAGAAAACTCAACACTCGAAACTCAAAACTCAAAACTTTACAAAACTGGCGATCTTGCCCGCTATTCACCAGATGGTAACATCGAGTATATGGGTCGGATTGACGATCAAGTAAAAATTCGCGGTTTTCGCATTGAGTTAGGAGAGATCGAAACTGCTTTGGCACAACACCAAAACGTAGCAGAAGGTGTTGTGATAGTTAGGGAAGATATACCAGGCGACAAGCGTTTAGTTGCTTATGTAGTTGCATCCAAAGAGTTAGTATCTTCTACCAACGAACTGCGGCGATTTTTGCAAGAACAGTTGCCTGAATACATGATACCTAACGCTTTTGTATTTTTACAAGCACTGCCATTAACTCCTTCTGGAAAAGTAAATCGGCGAATTTTACCAGCACCAGAAGGAACCAGACAAGAACTGGAAACAACATTTGTTGCACCTCGTAATCCTGTAGAAGAAAAGTTAGCTAAAATTTGGAAAAAAATTCTCGGTATCGATAGAGTTGGAATTTACGATCGCTTTTTCGATTTGGGCGGGCATTCTTTAAAAGTTACTCAGTTAATGTTTAAAGTGAGAGATGCTTTTCAGGTAGAAGTATCGCTGCGACAATTTTTTGAAGTACCGACCATTGCGGGAACTGCGGATGCGATCGCTCTCGCTAGTCGCCCAGATTTCAATTCTACATCACCACAAAAAGAAACTATCGATCTAAACGCGGAAGCAATTCTAGATTCTACAATCTCTGCTGAAAATATTACTTTTGAATGGACTAAAAAACCGTCTCACATCTTATTAACAGGAGCAACCGGATTTCTCGGTACTCACTTACTTAATGACTTACTAAACCAAACGCAGGCAAATATTTATTGCCTGGTAAGAGCATCCAACCTCGAACAAGGCAGTGAAAAAATCCAAAAAAGTCTAGAACGCTACTTACTTTATAATAGGACTTACATCAGATGAATTTAGTTCACTGGCAAGCAAAATAGATGTAATTTACCACAATGGTGCATCAACAAATCTAATTTATCCATACTCTGCATTAAAAGCGGTAAACGTTCTCAGTACGCAGGAAGTTTTGAGATTAGCCTGCATTATCAAAGTAAAACCCGTGCATTTCGTTTCTACCATTGGCGTATTTTCCTCGGATACTTACGAGCAAAATACAAGAGTTAGAGAACAAGACGAACTACCTGATAGTGAAAGTCTTTCTGAAGGTTACGATCAAAGTAAATGGGTAGCTGAAAAATTAGTTATGACTGCCTATTCAAGAGGGCTACCCGTTTATATTTATAGACCGGGATTTATCTCAGGAGACAGCCAAACGGGTATTTGCAATACTGCCGATCTGCTCCGCAGAATGCTTAAAGGCTGCATTCAAATGGGAAAAACACCTGATTTAGACATCATGGTAGACATGACTCCTGTGGATTATGTTAGCCAAGCGATCGTTCATTTATCCAAACAAAAAGAATTAGTCGGGAAAGCTTTCCATTTAGTTAACCCTCACCCCATTCCTTGGAATCAGCTTTTCGATTTCATTCGCTCTCTTGGCTACTCACTCGAACGCATTCCTTATAAACAATGGAACTTTGAGTTATTAAAATTGGTTGAAAATTCAACAGAAAATGCTTTGCATCCACTGGTCAGCCTTTTCTCTGATGAAGCCGTATCTTTACAGACAATCAAAATTCTAAGTATTTGCTTTGATTCTCAAAAGGCGATCGATGGTTTAGTTGGTAGCTGCATTAGTTGTCCACCTATAGATGAAAGATTGTTAAATACTTACTTATCGTACTTACTGGAGTTTAGACTAACCGCGCCTTATACCAATTCTCTAAATGCCGACTACAGATAATGCCTCCAATATATATGCTCTTCCAAGAATTATAGATATTGTCTACTTATTTTGACGAACAGTAGAAACTAAAACTAGAAAACTTAGCGTGGGAAAAAATTCCGGCGTTGCTGAATCAAGGTATGAATACTGCTGGAACGGGAACATCCTGAAATTTTAGGTAAGGTATTAATAATTTAATAGAGTGCCTGAGCATTTCCGCGCACTTAGAATAACAAAGAGTCTTACGATGTAGTCTTGCC
>NZ_JAUBRM010000186.1:0-4664 GCF_036701905.1 Microcoleus sp. MON2_D5 | reverse complement strand
AATGTAGCGGGAATTGCACCACCTGACCAGTTTACTACCAGATCAGAATTATCTAAACTGCTAACATCAACTCCACTACTATCACTAAAAGTAACTGTCAAGGTCTGACTTGTGCCGCCCGCTGTAGTAATGTTAGAAATTGTACCCAAGCTAGCAGTAGGTGCCGTAAAATTAGCATTACGAACCAGTTGAGTTGCTGCGGTATTGTTATTACTGGCAGTATCCTTAGCAAGAGCCGCAAGTACATCAACTGTGACGGGGCCATCAGCATTCGGGGTGACATCAAAGGTGTAGGTTTTGGCATCGACTGTGACAAAGTTACCGACAGTCGCATTGGTGACGGTAATATCAGTATTATCAAACCCGGTGACATTTTCACTGAATGTTGCTGTGACGCTAAATGCTGCGTTGACTCGGGTTGCTGATGCGGATGTTAAGGCAACTGTTGGTGCGGTAAAATCAGCGGTACGAGTTAACCGAGTGGCCGCCGTATTGTTATTACCCCCAGTATCATTCGCTGTTGCCGCAAGTACATCAACGGTGACATTACCATCAGCATTCGGTGTGACATCAAAGGTGTAAGTTTTGGCATCAACTGTGACAAAGTTACCGACTGTCGCATTGGCGACAGTAATATCAGTATTATCAAACCCGGTGACATCTTCACTGAATGTTGCTGTGACGCTAAATGGTGCGTTTGTGATTGTTGGGGATGCGGATGTTAAGGCAACTGTTGGCGCTGTAGCATCATTCGTGCGAGTCAGTTGCGTGGCGGCGGTATTATTATTGCCAGCAATATCAGTGGCTGTAGCAGCAGGGACATCAACGGTGACAGGGCCATCAGCATTAGGTGTAACGGTAAAATTATAAGTTGTGCCGCTACCTGTGAAATTGCTAATCGTACTGTTAGTAAGATTAACGTCGCTGGCAATAAATCCTGTGACGCTTTCGCTGAATGTTGCTGTGACTAAAAATGCTGCATTTGTGGTTGTTGGGGATGCGGATTTTAAGGCAACTGTTGGCGCGGTGATGTCGGCGCTGCGAGTCAGTTGCGTGGCGGCGGTATTGTTATTGCCAGCAAGATCAGTGGCTGTAGCAGCAGGGACATCAACGGTGACAGGACCATCAGCATTAGGTGTAACGGTAAAATTATAAGTTGTCCCGCTACCTGTGAAATTGCTAAGCGTACTGTTAGTAAGATTAACGTCGCTGGCTATAAATCCTGTGACGCTTTCGCTGAATGTTGCTGTGACTAAAAATGCTGCGTTTGTGGTTGTTGGGGATGCGGATTTTAAGGCAACTGTGGGTACAATGGTGTCAATAACTATGGCTTTACTACCGCCGAGGGAATTGGGTGTGGCGGTAGCGGGGAGGCCTAAGATGGCATCCCCAGTCAAATTATCTTTAATTGTGCCGCCGTTGAGGGTGAGGGCAGTTGTGGCCAGGTATTCTAAGTCACCCGAGGTGTCTGGGGCTTGCACTACATAGTTGAAGGTGAGGGCTGTAGTACCGCTACCGCTGGTATAGGTGGCAAAGCGGTCAGTTGTGCCTGTTTCTAGTAGCAGTTGGGGCGTGCCACCTGTGGTATCTACGTTGACAGCGGCATCGAAGGTGACGGTGATATTGATAGTAGAACCGACACCGTAGCTGCCGTCAGGGTTGGTGGCGGTGACAGCAGTAACTTTCGGGGTAGTGTTGAGCAGGATGGAGACGCTGTTGCTGAAGCCGTTCGCCACAGCTAAGTCAGGTTTCCCGTCGCCGTTGATGTCGTCGATGATGGTGGAGCGGGGGCCATCGCCCGTTGTGAAGTCAACTTTGGTGGCGAAAGTGGGGGTGGTGGCTCCGGGGGCGGTGGTGTTGAGCAGGATGGAGGCGGTGTCGCTGCCGTTGTTCGCCACAGCTAAGTCAGGTTTTCCGTCGTCGTTGACGTCGTCGATGCTGGGGGAGTAGGGGCCATCGCCAGTACCGAAGGTAACTTGGGGGGCGAAATCAGGGGCGGTGGCTCCGGTGGCCGTGGTGTTGAGCAAGATGGAGGCGGTGTCGGTGAAGATGTTCGCCACAGCTAAATCAGGTTTCCCGTCGCCGTTGAGGTCGCCGCTGCTGACAGCCAAGGGCTTAGTGCCACTAGGGAAGTCAACTTTGGAGGCGAAGGCGGGGGTCGTAGCTCCTGCGTCGGTAGTGTTCAGCAGGATGGAGACGCTGTCGTTGTCTCTGTTTGCTGCAGCTAAGTCAAATTTGCTGTCGCCGTTGAAGTCGCCGACGCTGACGGAATAGGGGATTGCGCCAGTACGGAAGTCAACTCGGGGGGCGAAGGTGGGGGTGGTAGCATTTGCGGTGGTAGTGTTCAAAAGGATAGAGACGGTGCTGCTGCTAGTGTTGGCGACAGCTAAATCTGGTAAATTGTCCCCGTTGAAGTCTTTGCTCTCGACGGATAAGGGCTGAGCGCTTGTACTGAAGTTAACATTACTGGCGAAGGTGGCGGCGGTGGCCCCTGCGGTGGTAGTGTTCAAAAGGATAGAGACGGTGTTGCTATTGGAGTTCGTCACAGCTAAGTCAGGTTGACCGTCGCCGTTGAAGTCATCGATGCTGAGATCCCAGGGTTTAACGCCACCACTAGAGAAGTCAACTTTGGAAGCGAAGGTGGGTGTGGTGGCTCCTGTGGGGGTGGTGTTGAGCAGGATGGAGACGCTGTTGTCGCTGTAGTTCACCGTTGCTAAGTCAAGTTTTCCGTCGCCGTTGAAGTTGCCGGTGCTGACGAAGAGGGGGTAACGGCCAGTTGATAAGTCAACTTTGGGGGCGAAGCCTAGTAAACCGCTGTAGGTTTTGAGGGTGGTTTCTGTGACGGCAAGTTTGGGTCTGTGAGGGGATGGGGGGATGAGTTGGGGGATGTCCCAGGTGCCTCCTCGTTCGCTGTTGCCTGTGGTATTAGTGTTGGCGGCGATGTTGGCGCCTGTGAGTTGGTGCAGTTGAGTGAGGAATGCGTAACCTGCGTGCCCGGCTGCTACGTTACACCCGTAGAGGAGAATATCGGCACGGGGAATTAATGCTTTGCGCCACTGTTTGAGTCCAGGGCCGAAGCTTTTTATGTTGCTGCTGTTGAGTGTATTTGTACCGAGATGTACGGAACCTGGAGAGCCGTGAGAGATAATGTGGATTGCTTCTATATTTTGTTCAATTGCTAACCTTTCGGTGATTTGCTCAATGCCATCGAGCGTTTCATCTAGGATAATTACTTCCGCATTTGGGGAAACGCCGTTAATTAAACTCTGGTAATCTTCAACATTTGAGTCGATAAAAATTAGTTGTGAAGCATTTTTTTGTGGTGTCATTTGTAGCCTCTTACTTTTTCAAGCGGTAAGCCGAATAAAAAATATTTATTGCTCATTAAAAACCTCTCTAATGGGGCTTCTGGTGTGACTCGACTCCTGAGTTGGCTATTGAGCGCGCACCGCCATCTGCCAGTTCGTAAGTTCTGTCTTTCCTGGCAGTCATTTTTGTAGTCCAGTTTTCTTGATTATCGCCCGCTCTCCTTACCAGAAAACTCCAATTACTATTTTCTTGCTCCCAGCTTCATTTCATACCATTTGTAACATTTTTATCTGACCGCAGCTAACTAATATTCAATCATTTCCAACACTTAGGCACTCACGCCCGTTGGGTTGGGTGGCACAATTTGCCTCTGCAGCTTTTATGGGTAGATTGTTGGTGGGATGCAAAATATATCGGCATCCCCGAAAGCTACACCACGAAATTTACTAGCTCAACTATACTGCTGGCAGTAACTCCTTTCAATATAGCTAAATATTCCCCTGTTACCTGATACTGAATGATAGTATCGTTCACAAAAGCGCCTGTTCCTTGATAAATATTTAACTGGTTAAAAGCCAGGGGGCTAATTAAATCAATTTTGTCTCGATCTAGGGTAAAATCAGTAATCACATCAGCAGCGGAAGCGTCAGTTCCACCAGTGCCGATCGCGAGGGCAAACACATCATTGCCCAACCCGCCGGTGAGAGTGTCGGCACCGATTTCTCCAAAAAAGTAATCATTGCCCCCGTCGCCAAACACGATATCGTCGCCATCGCCACTTTCAATGCGATCGTTTCCCTTACCGCCGTAAATCAAGTCAATACCGCCGTCACCCCGAATAAATTCAATGCCTTGGCCGCCAAAAATAATGTCATTGCCATCGCCGCCGCTAATACCATCATCCCCTTTTTGTCCGTAAAGCAAGTCATCCCCTGCTTTGCCATGAATATAGTCATTGCCGGGGCGTGCGTGGATAATGTCGTTTAATGCCGATCCTGTGACGCGATCGTCCCGATCTGTCAAACCAATTACTGACTTGTTCAACAAGGTTTTGACATCGCCTAAGTTATCGTTATCGCTGATATTGACTGTGAGAGGGGCGACGAGATTATTATACAATGTGTCAGTGCTGGTAGTGGCGTGGTTAATTGGGCTGACCCGATCGCCCTCAACAAGAGCATCGTCAACAGCAGTCACCGTTACCGTTTGAGGGAGATTCCAATTGACGGGAGTAAAAGTAAGGGCCCTTTGGCTAAGTGTAACTTGGGTTTCAGGGGCAATGGCGACGGTGACATTAGCAGTTGGCTGAGTATTTAGTCGCACTTTGTATATATCGCTGCCCAAGCTTTCGAGTA
>NZ_JAUBRM010000185.1:0-4673 GCF_036701905.1 Microcoleus sp. MON2_D5 | reverse complement strand
ATGCACCTTACTTGCTCTCCATTTTTGGACACCATACCTAATTTACCACTATTTGAGCCTTAACTGAACCGTATTGCCCAATGCCCAATTCCCAACGCCCAATGCCCAATTCCCAATGCCCAATCCCCAATAACTAAGGAGCAATCACTACTGGCTCCTTCACCTTTTTCGGTTTCCCAAAATAAGCTTGAAACACCTCTTTGGCGATCGGGGCCGCGGCAACAGAACCATAACCGCCATTTTCCACAACCGCGGCGATCGCAATTTCCGGCTTGTCAGCAGGCCCGAAGGCGACATACAAAGAGTGATCCTCTTGTCCAATAACCTCCGAAGTCCCTGTTTTGCCCGCCGTCAGTGGAATCGTACCGTCATTCATCCCCTGTCCCGTACCCTGGGCAACCACCGCGATCAGTCCTTCCTTAACCACCTGAATTGTTGAAGGTTTCATCCCCGTATGTACCCGTTGAGTCTCCGCTGTGCCGGTCATAGAAGTCAAAAGATGGGGCTTCACCCGATAGCCGCCGTTAGCGATCGAACTCACCATCACCGCCGCCTCCAAAGGAGTCACCAACACCAACCCCTGACCGATCGACATCGTTACCGTATCACCCGCATACCAAGGTTCTTTATAAATTTTCTCCTTCTCCTCCGGCGTCGGGATTTGACCGTGATTGCCGCCGCCTAGCCCCAAAAGATTCAAATCCGTATCCTTGCCAATTCCCAAGCGGTGTCCCCACTTAGAAATTTGCTCCGGCCCCGTACTAATCCCCACTTGATAAAAAAACGTATTGCTGCTGAAAGCCAAAGCATCCCGAAAGCCGATGTCGCCGTAACCGCCGCTGTGTTCGTTAAAATCAATTCCCCCCACAGTAATGTAAGACGAAGTACCGAGAATTGAGTCCGGCGAAAATTTGCCCGACTCCAGACCCGCGACAGAAGTCACAATTTTAAACGTGCTACCGGGGGGATAGCCTTGCATCGCCCGATTCAAAAATGGATTTTGCGGATCTTGAAGAGTTTCCCACTCATCCTTAGTGATTTTTCGCGTAAACAGATTGGGGTCAAAAGTCGGGTGGCTGGCCATGACTAATACCGCCCCGGTTTTGACATCCAGCGCCACTACTGCTCCCCGGCGGTTCCCCAGGGCTTTTTCGGCTGCTTTTTGCATTTCCAAGTCTATGGTTAGCTGCACCGCCTCACCGGGTTTAGGCGGTGTCTCTCCCATCAGCCGTAATTCTTGATTTTGGGCATTTACCTCGATCAGCCGATCGCCCCAAACTCCCGCAATCTTCTTGTTAGAACTCGCTTCTATGCCCATCTGACCGACAATCATCCCCATCGGGTATTCCGGATGAGCTTCCAAGTCTGCTGCGGTAGCCTCGCCAATATATCCGATAACGTGAGCCGCCAAACTGCCTTCGGGATAGTAGCGGTTCGCTTCTGGGCGCACTTCCACTCCCCGCATTTGTCCCACCTGTTCTGCTAGCGGCACAAACACCTCTGGCGGCATTGCTTGCTTGAGCCGCACCGGTCTGTAGGATTGAGGATCGACCTCTTTTACTTTTTTTAAAATTTCTTGTACCGGGATTTTAACCAACGGACTCAACTTTTCTGCTGTCGCTTTCCACTCTTCCGGCGTTTGTTCTCTCGGCCACAAATATATAGATCGAGCTAAATTGTTTGCCGCTAGCAACTTGCCTTTGCGATCGATAATGTGTCCGCGATTCGCCGCCATTGGCACTAGGCGAACGCGATTGTTTTCAGCTCGTTCCCGGTTTTGCTTCCCTTGTATCAGTTGTAATTCCACCAGCCGACTAGCGTGCAGGCCCAGCAAACCTGTTGCCACCAGCATTAACACTATCGCCCGGTGTATCGGACGCTCCTGTTTCTTAGGAGTTTCCGCCAGGGTTTTGTCTGAAGAGTGAAATGCTGAGATCGAATAAACTTGTCGTTGCATCATTCTATAGGTAGATGTCAAATCCTAGATTTTAGATTGCTGATTGTCAATTGTGAAGTATACATCATCAAACCGGGGACAATCGGGCCTTGACTCTTGGGGGAAGGGGAATAATTGATGATTAACTTTTGACTAATCATTAATAACTCATGACTGCTAACTAATCCCCCAAGCACCAAGAAATAGCCAGAAAAATCAAGGTCAGGCTCAGCCAATTAGGGAGGTGGAGCCAGCCAGATAGACCTATAGGTAACAATACCAAGGTCTGTGTCAATAGGGAACCGATCGCCAACAGCAAGGCTAGGAGTATCAAATTTATCATCTTGACACCGTACAATTTCGGACATGAGTCGCTCGCCTGTGGCAGAAATCCGAGTGGCACAAGCGAGCGCGATCGTACAGGGATTGTCCTGATAGACATAAGGAAGAGAACCCAGGAGGTTTTGAACTAATTTAAAAAAAATTATTCTTCCTCCCCAGGTTGGATTCTAGGGGCTGCGATGGGTAAATTCTGAGTTGTGGTTTTAAGTTGTGACCGAGGAGTATTGCCATGTTGTTTAATCAGCCAACCAATTTCAAAAACGGTGCGCTCTTGGCTGCGATCGCCGCGATCGTCGCCCTACCAGTTTTAGCAGAAACAGCCAATTTCGGCACTTTAACTTTATCGCGAGGTTTTGCAGCCCCAACAGCAGTTTTGAGAGGTTCCACAGGCGGATCGTACTCTCTATCTGTCATCGCCAACGCCGATCGCCACAAAAACAAATGTTTGGGTTTTGCCACCCCAACTCCCGACCACATCATAGTCTTGCAGGAAAAATTTTCAAAACTCACACTCCAAGTCAACAGCGGAGGCAAGGACACAACCTTACTCGTACAAGGCCCCGGTAATGGGGTGCGCTGCGGAGACGATATAGGTCAGAATAAAGATGCTGGCATACTTGATTCTGACTGGCAAGCAGGCTCTTACAAGCTTTGGGTAGGTACTGTCGAACCCGGAGTCAAGTCTAACTATACAATCTCAGTACAGGAATAGAACGCAGCGGCGCTGTTGCATAGCCACCATAAAAAGTCGTCAAATTCTACCCCACTCTCCCCTCTCCCGATCGACCGCTCACTTCCCCCATCCAGTAAAATGTAAAATCGAAAGTGGCGTGTTTAACCAAAATAGGTAACTCCGAAAGTGCTAAAGACTCTTAGAGCTGACTTCAGTATAATTTTCGATCGCGACCCTGCCGCTCGCAACTGGCTGGAAGTTTTATTTTGCTACCCCGGTCTTCAGGCCCTAGTGCTGCACCGCCTCGCACACTGGCTTTATGTGTTGGGACTTCCCTTCATCCCCCGCTTGATTTCCCACATTGCTCGCTTTTTGACCGGAATTGAAATCCACCCAGGGGCAACCATCGGCAAAAGCGTATTCATCGACCACGGTATGGGGGTTGTGATCGGCGAAACAGCGATTATCGGCGATTTTGCCCTAATTTACCAAGGTGTCACCCTTGGCGGTACTGGCAAACAAAGCGGCAAGCGTCACCCTACCGTCGGCGAAAACGTAGTTGTAGGTGCCGGCGCCAAGGTACTCGGCAATCTGCAAATTGGCAATAACGTCCGCATCGGCGCCGGTTCCGTAGTGCTCCGCGACGTACCATCTGACTGTACAGTGGTAGGGATTCCCGGCCGCATCGTCTATCGATCGGGAGTGCGCGTCAATCCCCTAGAACACGGCAGTTTGCCGGATTCGGAAGCTGTGGTAATTCGCTCTTTGCTCGATCGTATCGAATCTCTCGAACAGCAAGTAAAAAGTTTGCTTCCTCAAGCATCTGTCTCCTTAAATTCTGTTCCCAATTCGCCTTCAGCATTCCCAACTTTAAATCAAACCAGCAATGTAGCTGTAGCTGAAAAAACCCAATTAGCTGTTGCCACCACTTGTCAGTTAAAAGATAAAGCAATTCAAGAGTTTTTTGACGGCACCGGCATCTGAGGAGTGAAAAATTAAAAGTTAAAAATCCCAATCTCTGTTTTTAATTTTTAATTTTTAATTTTTCACTTTAATTTTTCACGGATTAACCGATCGCATAGACCAATTTCCCTCCCCGTCGCGCCGATAAAGCGACCGATTTTGCGGTTCCCCCCGCAACTCCAAAAAATCCACCGTTTCCGGTTCCAACAACAGCAAGCAAAAATTAGGCAGCGGCTCGATGGCATTTGGGGAAGCAGAATCAAAAGCACTAGCGTCGGCTTTGTCATCCCCCGGCTGCGGCCAAGCAAACTGCGATCTAGCCGCCTCAGAAAGCTCCTGCCAAGTTGTACACCGCGATGAGCACAACTCTGCCTCTGGATAATCTGCCCCTACCAAAACTAGCTTTCCAGCAATCCGAAATTGTTCGCGAGTTGTCGGGAAATACCAGCAAATTTCCCCCCAAGGATAGAGGTTAATTTCCTCTGCCTTTTGGCTGCGAATATCTATAATAAATTTCAACTGATTAGTATCTGCTAAAAAGCCTCGAAACACCACAGTGCGGTTTGCCGGACGCCCGGTGGCGCGAACAGTTGCTAGTTGCAAGTAACGGGCAAAAGCAAGACTGCGGTTGCGGTGGAGCGCGCGAGCTAAGGGCGATCGCCAAAGTGCTAAAGACATAAAGGAAGGAAGAAGGAAGAAGGAAGAAGGAAGAAGGAAGAAGGAAGAAGGAAGAAGGAAGAAGGAAGAAGGAAGAAGGAA
>NZ_JAUBRM010000184.1:0-4819 GCF_036701905.1 Microcoleus sp. MON2_D5 | reverse complement strand
TGCACCTTACTTGCTCTCCATTTTTGGACACCATACCTAATTTACCACTATTTGAGCCTTAACTGAACCGTATTGGGTGGTGTTTCTCCTGATCATATCATGGTTAATCGACCGGACATGATATCATACAGCATAGCTGGCTGGGATTTCAAGGCAATCGCCCTCAGTTGAGCAACTTGCTCAACAGCGCAAGCCTCTGTAAATAATCTCAAAGCCTTACTTAGCAAAGCCTTGAGGATAAATTTAAGTAAACTTAACACACTAAGTACGGAAGAGCCAACAAATTACATTCAAAACTCAAAATTTATCGATCGCCAAATGCCAGTTTTTCTGATGCAGCCGATCGCAAATTGGCACTTTCTCAACCGCTAAATATTGCTGAAATTCTGGTTTCTCTATGCCGCTGCGCCACATTACCAGAGCATCTTCTCCGGTGTCTTCGTAGTACCGTTTCCGCCGTCCTGCCTCTTTAAACCCAAATTTTTGGTAAAGAGAAACTGCGGCTAAATTAGATTCCCGCACTTCTAAGGTTGCCCGTTCTAATTGTCTATAGTGAGCCTTTTTTAGTAAATCCCAAAGCAGAGCTTGTCCTAAACCCTGACCTTGAAAGCGAGGATGAATTGCCAAAATTGTAATATGAGCTTCTTCTAAAATTGCCCACAGGCAACCCAAACCGATCAGGGTTGGGGTAAGTTTTGAGTTGGGAGTTGCTGGCGAGGAACTCTCAACACTGAGCGATTTTGAGTTGAGAATGCTGTTCCGCTCGATCGACTTCAGTTCGCTGTCGAATCTTTGTGATTCGCAGTCCCCGGTTTCAGAAGCCCACAAACCCAGTAAATCGCTGTTAGGACTGCCTAACTCGCGCCCATAGCCTTCGATCGTCCACAGTCCGCCAAAACAGAGGCGATCGAGTTCGACTGCACTGTTGAGGTCTTCGGCGGCGAGATGTTTAATTTGTAGAAAACGCACGGCTGTAAATTGTACACTGGAAAACACAGTAGCGATTAGCTGTTTGTTGCTAGTCCTGAGTCATGACTCACAAGTCTCCAGACATTAGTCTACTGCCAACGACCAATGACTGCTGATTAATGACTGCCGACTGCTGACTGCTGATTAATGACTGCTGACTAATAACCTAGGATAGTTATTGCGCGATGGTATCAACTCAATCTTTCGGGGTCGAATCGGGACTTAAGTATCTGTCTGACTCGAAGCCGGCCCTGCAAAATCGATCGCCCAATCAAGAACTGTTACCGCTGACAGCCAGTGTTAACAGCAGCGATCGGTTGGAAATCGGAGGCTGCGAGGTGACAGCTTTGGTGGAGCAATTTGGCTCGCCGTTGTACATTTTAGACGAAGAAACGCTGCGGGCGGCTTGTACCCAGTACCGGGATGCTTTTAAGCGTTACTATCCGGGCGAATCTCAAGTGATCTATGCTTCTAAAGCTTGGAGTTGTTTGGCAGTTTGCGCGATCGCAGCTTCGGAAGGTTTAGGCATAGATGTCGTATCCGCCGGAGAAATCCACACTGCACTGCAAGCCGGCGTCAGCCCCGACAAAATCTACTTCCACGGTAACAACAAGTCCCGCGAGGAACTACAGCTAGCTGTCGAAAACGGCTGCACTACCGTAGCCGACAATTGGCGGGATTTAGAAACTCTAGCAGAGTTGGGAGAATTGGGTGTCAGCAGCCTCACAGGTGGGCCGACACGAGTTATGGTGCGGTTTACTCCTGGAATTGAGTGTCACACCCACGAGTACATTCAGACGGGTCAAATCGACAGTAAATTTGGCTTCGATCCCAACTCGCTCGATCGAGTATTTACTTTCATCAGCCAACAGCCGTCGTTATTTTGCGTGGGAGTGCACGCTCACATCGGCTCTCAGATTTTTGAACTGCAACCCCATGACGATTTAGCCGAAGTCATAGTTCAGGCCTTGACAAAAGCACAGAGTTATGGTTTGCCAGCGACAGAAATTAATATTGGCGGTGGGTTGGGCATTCGCTATACTGAAGCGGACGATCCTCCTAGCATTGAAGATTGGGCTCGTACGATTTGCAAGGCAGTGGTAGCAGCTTGCGAGCGGCAGCAATTGCCCTTGCCTAAATTGCTTTGCGAACCTGGTCGATCGCTCGTGGGTACAGCTTGCGTTACAGCTTATACCGTTGGCTCTAAAAAAGTCATTCCGGAAATGCGGACGTATATAGCTGTCGATGGCGGGATGTCGGACAATCCGCGTCCTATTACCTATCAATCAGTTTATCGAGTCCTCGCAGCCGGCAAAATGTCTGCTCCCTTAACGGAAACAGTGACAATTGCTGGGAAACACTGCGAATCAGGCGATGTTCTGATTAAAGATGCCAAATTGCCAGATTGTCGGGCCGGAGATATCCTAGCCGTTCCGGCTACAGGGGCATACAATTACAGCATGGCTTCTAACTACAACCGAGTGCCCCGACCGGCAGCGGTTTTAGTTAGAAATGGGGAAGTTAACACGATTATACAGCGGGAAACTTACCAGGATTTGCTGAGGCTTGACCGCCTTCCTGAACGACTCGGAGCTCAAAAGTTAAAAGTTAAAAGTTAAAAGTTAAAAGAAAGACAATCGATGTTTACTTAGTGATGATTGCCTTTTCACTTTTAACTTTTGCCTTGTTCAGTCACGCGATTAGATTGACACTCCCCGGTCTAAAAACACGGGGATTTTCAGCATATTCCTTATAACAACTGTTCATGGTTCATGGGTTCGAGTGCATCACGGTTCGCGGTTCACAGGCGGTAGCGTTCGATGAACCATGAACAATCAACAATCTGGCTTTGACTTGACCCTCGTTCAGTCCTTATTGATTCAAGGGATCGATATTGGACTGGTTTTTGCCCTTGCGTATTTGGTGCTCGTCATTGTTGGCGAGCGCAGAACGCTGTGGATGGTACGGGGATTTATTATTTTGATGCTGGCGGCGGCGGTGAGCAACTGGGCTGGATTGAGGCTATTGCACGTTGCCCTCAACAGCTTGGTGACTGGTTCGGCTGTGGCAATGGCGGTCATATTGCAGTCGGAGTTTCGCCGATTTCTGGAACAATTGGGTCGGGGGGAATTTCGGCAATTGTTTGGACGCGATCGCCGACCAAATCCCGAACCGGACAGCGTAATAGATGAAATTGTGGACGCAGTAAAAGAACTTTCGCAAAACCGCACGGGCGCTTTACTAATTATAGAAACAGATTCTCCGATCGACGATCGAGATTTTTCGGTGCCGGGACTCAAGCTAAATGCTGAAGTTTCTAAAGAATTGTTGCAGACAATCTTTCAGCCGCAAACTTTGCTGCACGACGGAGCTGTTTTGATTCGAGGTTCGCGGATCGTGTCGGCGGGGGTAATTTTGCCTTTGTCCGATCGCAGCGCGTCGCGGCAGTTGGGAACCCGCCACCGGGCGGCGATGGGGATTACGGAACGGGTGCAAGCTTGCCTGTGCGTGGTGGTGTCTGAGGAAACGGGTTCTATTTCTTTAGCGCAGATGGGAATGTTAAATCGACCTTTGACTAGCAGCAAACTTAAGGAATTGTTGGAAGCAAAGCTGTTTCCGTCTGAGGGAGAAAGAGTTGTGGCTCCAATTCCGATCGGCAATCTCGGACGCCAGATAGGATTGAAGGGAGTGACGCTATTAAAACGGATACTGCGCCGTTAGTCGGGTAATCGGGAGAAACCATGAGTCAAGGAATTTGCTTGGAAAAGTTGCCGGAGGATCTGCAACAAGAACTACTGCCTAAGCACATAGCAGTGATTATGGACGGGAACGGGCGCTGGGCTAAGAATAAGGGGTTGCCGCGGATTGCGGGGCACCGCCGAGGAGCTAGCACTCTGAAGGAACTGCTGCGCTGCTGCAAAGATTGGGGGATTCCAGCTTTAACGGCCTATGCTTTTTCGACGGAGAATTGGGGGCGGCCGGCCGGAGAGGTGGATTTTTTAATGAGTTTGTTTGAGGGAAAGCTGCGGCAAGAATTGCGGGAGATGGTGGACGAGGACGTGCAAATTCAATTTATGGGGAATTTGCAGGCTTTGCCGAAGTCTTTGCAAGCCGAAATCGAGCGTTCTGTGACGGCCACTCAGCACAATCAAGGGATTTTGTTTACGGTGGCGACGAATTACGGGGGGCGTCAGGAGATTGTACAAGCTTGTCGGGCGATCGCCACTCAGGTGAAAGAGGGCAAGTTGCAGCCGGAGGAGATTGATGAGGTTTTATTTAAACGCTATTTGTATACTGCTGATGTTTGTGACCCGGATTTGCTGATCCGGACGAGCGGGGAAATGCGGTTGAGCAATTTTCTACTATGGCAAATGGCTTATTCCGAAATTTACATTACTGAGACGCTGTGGCCGGATTTTGATCGATCGGAGTTTCACCGCGCTTTGTCTGATTATCAGAAGCGCAGCCGCCGATTTGGCAAAGTGTAATGATTTTCGATTTGGGATTTTAGATTTGAGATTTTTCAGTTTCCAAGTAGGTGTCGATGCTGAGGGAGCATCTCCATGAAATTGACATACTCCCCACCCTTGAAGGGTGGGGATTCTAGCTTCAAACAGCAATTGCAGGCGTAGCCCGACTTACATCACCTAAGCCAACAGTCGATGCCCCGACTGCACAAATATTACGACTGGCGTTTTCATTCCTGCCATTAATTGATTGACAGGATGGACAACGCCATTCTCTAACGGACAAATTTAAACTTTCTAGGATATTAGGACTTACGCATTGACAAAATAACTCTATTGTGTGTATCTGGAATAGAGGTGAATTCAATTGCTAAAAAAAACAG
>NZ_JAUBRM010000033.1:195-74754 GCF_036701905.1 Microcoleus sp. MON2_D5 | reverse complement strand
GAGGTACTGGAATAATAATGAATCCTCCTGTATTTATTGTTTTAAGCACTGCCTAGCCCTTAACTGAACCGTATTGCGGATACACGGATGGATTAGGGATTAATTGATTATGAGACCCGGCGATTTCCAACCGCCGGGTTTCTCAATAAAATTGAATCTTCAACCCGCGAAGGCGGGTTTCGTCTGTGTAGCCACGGTTTCAACCGCCGGGTGTCTCAACAGCCGAGTTTCTTCCTAATTAACCCAACCCTTCAACTAACAAATTGCGAGCACTTTCCAACGCTTCCTGCAACTTACTTGCATCGCGTCCCCCAGCTTGCGCCAAATTAGGCCGCCCGCCGCCTTTTCCGCCGCAAATTTGAGCAATTCCCCCGATAAACTTGCCAGCTTGCAATCCTTTTTTATTGACTTCAGGACTAAAAGCTGCCACCAAACTTACCTTATCCGGTTCAGGAATTGATGCCAAAACAACCGCAGCATTTCCTAACTTTTGCTGCAACCTTTCCGCCGCAGTTTTCAGCGCTTCCGTATCCACATCACCCAATTGAGCTACAATGATTTTGAATTCGCCGAGATCCTCAGCCGCACTCAGCAACTGGTCGGATTTCGCGATCGCCAATTCCGACTTCACAGCAGCCAAATGTTTCTGAGTATCCTTCAACTCATTCTGCAAATTAGTAATCCGGTTCGGCAATTCTTCAGGCTTCGCCTTAAATCGATCGCCCAAATCACGCACCACCTTATCGCGCACGTTCAAATAGTCCAAAACAGCTTGACCGGAAACCGCTTCAATCCTGCGAGTTCCCGCCGCTACCCCCGCTTCGGAAACAATCTTAAACAGCCCGATTTCTGCGGTATTGCTGACGTGAGTTCCGCCGCACAATTCCATCGAAACGCCGGGAAAATCGATCACCCGCACTACGTCGCCGTACTTCTCGCCAAACATCGCAGTCGCGCCTTTTTCTCTCGCAAGGGCTATAGGCATTTCTGCAACGACCGCAGCGTGCGCCTCAGCAATCCAACTATTAATTAAATCCTCAATTTTCTGCAACTCTTCTGCTGTGACAGCGCGCGGAGAATTGAAATCAAACCGCAATCTTTCTGACGATACCAGCGAACCAGCTTGCGAAATGGAATCGTCCACAATTTTCCGCAAAGCTGATTGTAATAAGTGAGTTGCTGTGTGGTTAGCCTGAATTCGGCGGCGACCGCTATTGTCAATTTTCGCAGTAATACTATCGCCAACTCTCAGCGTTCCCCGTTCCACCAAGCCGAAATGCACGAAGAAATCCGATTCCTTCTTCACATCATCAACTCTTACTAACAAACCATCACCATTATCTCCGCTTTTCAAATAACCTTTATCCCCAATTTGTCCGCCGGATTCTGCATAAAACGGCGTTTGGTTCAAAACAACTTGTACCTCAGTGCCTGCGGCTGCTTCCTCCACCGATTTGCCGTCAACCAAGATAACTTCCACCTCAGCTAAACTCGACAATTCAGCATAACCAACAAACTCAGTTCCCTGGATAGTTTCAGCCAACTTATCCAAAGAACCCTGCACCGTCAAATCGATTGTTTGGCGAGCATCTTTAGCGCGAGTTTGCTGTTCCTTCATCGCCCTTTCAAAGCCCTCCAAATCCACCGAAATTCCCTGTTCCTCAGCAATTTCTTGAGTCAGTTCTAAGGGGAAACCGTAGGTATCGTAAAGAGTGAAAGCATCTTGACCGCTGATTTGTTGGTTTGCTTGCTGTTTTGTGCGATCGACAATTTCCTCCAGCAGCTTCTCTCCGCGTTCCAAAGTCTTGAGAAACTGCGCCTCTTCCCTTGCCAATTCCGCCTTAATTTGAGCTTCCCGCTGCCGCACGTTCGGATAAGCTGCTTCCGAAAGGGCGATCGCACTTTCAGCCACCCGCACCGTAAATTCGCCCTGAATTCCAATCAGCCGCCCGTGGCGTACCACCCGGCGAATCAACCGGCGCAAAATGTAACCCCGACCAACATTCGACGCGCGAATTTCGTCCGCAATCATGTGCACCACAGCCCGAATGTGGTCGCCAATTACTTTCAGCGAAACCTTGACTTTTTCATCGCTATTATGGTAGTCAATCCCGGCAATTTCCGCCGCCGATTGAATGATCGGAAAAATCAAATCTGTTTCGTAATTATTGGGGACTTTCTGGAGGATTTGCGCCATCCGTTCCAGTCCCAAGCCAGTATCAATATTTTGATTTTGCAGCGGTGTTAAATTGCCCTCTGCATCTTTATTGTACTGCATGAAAACCAGGTTGTAGAATTCAATAAACCTGGTATCATCTTCGAGGTCAATATTGTCACCTCTCTCTGGGTGGAAATCATAGTAAATCTCCGAACACGGGCCGCAGGGGCCAGTCGGGCCGGATTGCCAGAAATTGTCCTCTTCTCCCATGCGCTGAATCCGATCGCCCGGAATGCCAATTTCATCGCGCCAAATCGCAAAAGCTTCGTCATCTTCTCGGAAAACACTAACAACCAAATTAGAGGCTGCTAAACCGAAAACTTCCGTGGAAAGTTCCCACGCCCAGGCGATCGCCTGTTTCTTGAAATAATCCCCGAAACTGAAATTACCCAACATTTCAAAAAACGTGTGGTGGCGGGCGGTGCGGCCGACGTTTTCGATGTCGTTGGTGCGGATGCACTTTTGAGAAGTGGTGGCGCGCGGTGATTCGGCTGCGCGCTGTCCGAGAAATATCGGCTTGAATTGTAGCATTCCGGCGATCGTCAGCAACACAGTCGGATCTTCGGGCACCAAAGAAGCACTCGGCAATATCTTATGTCCCCGCTGAGCATAGAAGTCGAGGAAGGTTTGGCGGATTTGGCTGCCACTGAGAAACTTAGGAGAAATAGACATGGCAAAAACACTTAAGTATGTAAAGATGTAGCAACAATAGAATTTATAGGACTTACGCACGGGTGTCCAGAAACCGGGTTTTTTAACCAAAATACTTGCTTAAAATCCTCAATCTCGGTAGAAAAACCCGGTTTGTTGGTTAGGAGTGCGTGAGTGCTAACTTACATCTATTTGGAGATTCATATCATTATACTTAGTAATGTAAAGACCTATCAAGTTTTGCAAATTGTGCTTTACTCCTCCGAAAGGCCATGCTAACTTAATAATAGACACCGGGACAGAAAGAGAAAGGAGGTCGCTATATTTAGAAAGAAAGTTCGAGGATATAGACATGGTGTCTCCGGTCTAGATTCCCAGGCGCAGCAGAAATTAACCGAACACAACTTGCAATAGTGGCGAACTGCCGATCGAGCAGTCAGGCCAAACCGCAGTCGAGTCAGACTTAGTTGTGGTTGCGGATTAACAGTAAAGCTGCACAAGTTGTAAACCCTAGTAAGTAACAGTTCTCAATCGGAAACACATCTCGTTTGTTAAAAAAAACAAAGCTCTCATATTATTGGGTCTGATCGCTGTCGATCGGGCCCTACGCTTTTTTATAGGGCGATCCGAGGAGGAGAGGCTTCGAGGGGGAGAGAGGGCAGAGTTCGAGTGTGTAAATGCTTTGTACTCAAAGGCAACATCCCTGGGAGTCGATCGGGGAGCGATCGGTGCAGCTTTTGAGTTATATATTATATATAATGGCACCTAGAGCGCGCCCCGCTTTTTCCCGGGGATCAAGGGCTGTGGTATGAGGCACTGTCAAGATGCGATATCATTGAAGATGTCAGTACAAGACATTAAAACCTACCCCGCTGTCCTGTATAGCAACAAATCTACGCTTCTCTGAGCTTGCTGCAAGCCAAGGATAGCAAACCGTCTTTTTGGTGACAAGATTAGGCTCAAAAATTTGAATCTCAGGATATTTAGAGTCAAAACTCTAAAAAATCCCATCCCCGACGCAGGGATGAGAGTTCAAAAAATAAAAGCCCCCCCACTCAAAAAAGCTAGTGCCACCAACAACGGTAGTAAATCACTAGCACAGTTCTTAAACTCACAATCTCCGGAGATTCTAGGTACAAGCATGGCCGAAATAACTAAAGAAGAAATGCGCGAACGGCTGGGAAATATCGACCAGATTCGCGATATAATTTTTGGAGCGCAGCTTAGAGAATACGATAATCGCTTCGATAAAATAGATTCCGACTTGTCGATGATGCAGCAAGATATGCAAACTCGCATCGAACAAGTAAAAACAGTTCTTTCTGGAGAAATGAAGGCGGCGGTTGATTCCTTAGAAAAAAAAGTTAAATCGCTCACCTCAAACACGCAAGAAGAAAGCGCCGACCTCCGTCAGCAAATCGATCGCGTTAACCGCAAATTCTCCAGCAGCATGGAAGCCCTCGACGAGGCGATAGACAATCAAACCAGTTCGCTTCGCGACGAACTCTCCCAAACCAGAGATCGACTATCTGAAGAAACCCGCACTTTGAAAACACAGGTTTTTGAAGAGCTCGATCGTCGCTTTTCTATGCTCAGAGATGTTAAAGTTTCTAGAGACGACATGGCAGAAATTTTGTTTGAACTCGGCATGAGGCTCAAAGGAACAGAATTTGTGCCCGAACTTAAAGGCGTTGCTGATAATAAGTTAAATAACGAATTTCTGTTGCCGGAGCGCCACCATAACGGATAATAACGCATGGCTTTACCGAAAGAAAATCCGGCTGACGAAAATGAGTTAGAGGGTTTTGTTTCTAAACCTGACGAGTCTGCTGCCGATGTAGCAACCCAGCTAGAACCCTTGCTGAATCTGTTAGTCGATCTCAAAATTATTGCTGGTTCCAACCAGCAAAATGCAGAGCCCGAAGCTGACAGCAGCCAGGAAAAAAATCAAGCTGGGGCCCTCGGCGGGTTGATGGATTTGTTAGGTATTTCTGAGCAAGCGCCAGAGGAAGTTGCAGCGAGTGTGCCCGAAACTGGCGACGATCGCCAACCGGAGTCTGGCGATTCCCCGCCTGTTGCAGACGAGTTAAAAAGTTTGCTGTTGACTACTCACAAACTCAACACTTCAGAACTGGAAAAAGACTATTCCTCAGCTAAAACTATAGATGTTTCCGCGATCGCCCAGTCGGATTTGGAGGAGGAATCAAAGCCTGTCGAGGAATTGTCTAACTTGACAATGAAAGATTCTCTACAGGAAGTACAGGCTCAAAAATCCCACGGGTTCGATCGGCAACAAGATATTTCCCCTCCCGAAACCGAGTCAAAATCCTCGGAACTTCCCGAAAATCCCATAGTTTCTACAGTCTCAGACTCACCAGAAACTGCATATGTAGATCCGGTGGTTGGTTCGCTTCAATCGATGCCAAACTTGGTAGAACAGCCCACACCGATATCGCAGCCAGCAGAAATATTAGGCCAAATTAAACAGGATTTAAATGAAGCCGACAGCGCCATGGAAAGGCTGCAAAATCTAATGTTCGGCTCGCAAATCTCGGATATCGAGCAAGTGAAAAGTCTGCTGGCAGAAAACGATTTGCCGGGGGTGCGCCACCTGATGGCAACAATCGACGATAAATTAGGAAAGCTGGAGCACCAAATCTACGAGCCCCAAGAGTTGATTGAGTTGATGTTGCCTTGGATCGGAGAAATTCTCAGCCGCAAAATTACAGATTCCAGAGAAGAAGTTGTCAACGCGATCGTCCCAATTATTGACGAAGTGATTAGGGCAAAAACTCAGGAAAACAAGTCGGCAATGAGTGCGGCAATAGCTGAGCTGCTTCCCGAGGCACTTGCTCAACAAATAGTGAATTCGCCAGCGGATATTGCTAAGGCGATCGCCCCAGAAATCGGTCTGGCAATTAAAGAGCAAATTCGCCTCGACCAAGAGTCGATCGCCCAGGCGATCGCCCCGGAAATGGGCAAAGCTATTACAGCCCAAATAAAACTCGAACGCAACTCTATGGTGGATGCGCTCTATCCAGTAATTGGCAGTACAATTTCCAGATACATGGCAGAAGCTATCAAAACAATTAATGAAAAAGTGTCCAATGCCATCAGCGTCGAAGGATTCCAAAGAAAAATTCGCTCCAAAGTACAAGGAGTCTCCGAAGCTGAATTAATCCTCCAAGAATCAGTACCCTTCACCGTCCAAGCAGCATTCTTAATTCACAAAGCATCAGGGTTAATAATTTCCGAAGTTCAAAACTCAGAAAGCTACCACTTAGAATCAGAAATGGTAGCAGGAATGCTCACAGCTATTCGCAGCTTTGTTAACGACTGTATCGTTCGACCGGGAGAAGTTTCCGAACTAAATCAAATTGAATACGGCGACTCCAAGATTATGTTAGAAGTAGCGGGATATTGCTACATGGCAGTCGTGATTAAAGGAGAACCGTCAGACTCTTTCATCAATAAAATACGAGAAACCGTTAGTAATCTCATTCTTAATTACGCTAAAGTAATTCACGAGTTTAACGGCGATCCGGATACTATACCGGACTCGCTGCACCCGTGTATAAAAACTTTATTCGACCCGCTGCCAACGGAAAAATCAACCAAACCCCCGATCGCCCTAGCGGGTATTGGTTTAGCCGCCCTAAGCTTAATCTTAGTACCTTGGGGAATTTATCAGTACCGCAGCAGTGTTGAGCGCCGCCTCGAAACAAATGCCATCGCAGCTTTAGCATCCACTCCCGAATTAGCAGTTTACCGCTTAGATGTTGCAGTGGATGGCAAAACTTTAAAGCTAACCGGAAAGTTGCCAAATCAACAATTGCGGGCACAAGCCGAAAAAATAGCCGCATCAACTGCACCGAAATTGCAATTAGATAATAGAATTATAGCTGTAGATGTCCCCCCAGATCCAGTTTTGACGGCGGCTGAGGTGCAGCGGATTACCGCCGTTTTGAACCAGAGAGAGGGCGTTTCTATTTCTACGCGGTATGGCGATCGCAAACTTACAGTAGAGGGCCGAGTTAGAGACAGTGCAGACGCACAGAAAATAGCTCAGTCCCTGAAGCAAATTCCCGGTGTTCAGTCGGTCATAAGTACCGTTAAATTAGAGCCGCTGATAATTACAACCCGCATCTACTTCGAGCAAGGAACGACAAAATTAGACTCAACACATGAAGAAATCATCGCCCGTGTCAAAAATTTCATGGATCAATATCCTCAAAAACATATTAAGATAATTGGGCACAGCGATCGAAGCGGAGAACTTGCTACAAATCAACAGTTGTCGCTCAGGCGTGCCGCAGCAGTGCGAGATGCTTTAGTGCGGCAAGGTGCTAACCCGAAGCGCCTCCAAACGGTTGGCATCCCCAATCCTCCTGCGGACGTGGAACCCAATCAACCGCGAATTTTAAGCAGGTGCGTGCTATTTGAACCAATAACTAAGACCATAAACAGTAAATAATTATGTCAGTTACTATATCTAAAAAAATGTGCATGATTGGCGATTTTGGCGTGGGCAAAACCAGCCTGATCCGCCGTTTTGTCGATCAGAAATTCAGCGACGAGTACCTGTCCACGGTGGGAGTGAAAATTTCTCGCAAAAACATCATCTTAGGAAACACAAAACAGCGGGAAAACGTGACTGTACAGTTGCTAATTTGGGACTTAGAAGGGCATACAAAATTCAAAGGAATAGCACCGACTTACTTGCAGGGAGCTAGCGGCGTTTTAATCGTTGCCGATGTCACCCGCTCCGAAACAGTTGAGCGAATCTCCGAACACATTCAGCTTTTTTCTTCAGTCAATCCTAAAGGTTCAATTATCGTCGCTTTGAACAAAGTAGACTTGATTGACGAGGAAAAATTGCCGCTGCTAGTGGAAATATCCCATTCGATATGTCAAGACAAAGTAATAGCAGTTTACACGACATCTGCTAAAACAGGCAAAGACGTTGACGAAATTTTCTATAAACTAGCTTACACAATGATAGAACCAGTATGAACCCCATTTTAAAAAAGTTATTGGGCCCGCAACAAATAGAGTATTTTGTAGTAAATCACCATTTCATAATTCAGGAAACCTCCGCCCAAGTGCAGCATTATGCCGATACTCCGGGCGACGCAATACCCGGTGCAGATGCTCGCATAAGTTTTCCCGAACTGATTGGCATTGAAAATATCCTGATGTCTATCATTATGGGACGGCTACCGGGTTTTGAAGTCAAAGGTATCGCTCGGTTTGCCGACCCAAACCGCCCTTTATACTTTGATATGTTGGCTATCAAACATGAAGACGAACAAGAAGATGTGCCAAATAAATTGCTAATTTTGATTGAAGATACCACCGAAAAGATGGTGATGAAGCAATCGTTGATTCAGAGCGCTAATGAAGCTAATCTTTTGGTTAGTGCCTTAGCCGCTTCTAAAGATTATATAGATAAAGTTATTCGTTCGATGGGCGATGCTTTGTTGGTGACAACAACATTAGGAACTATCAAAACAATCAATCAATCGGCTCAATGGTTATTTGGGTATAGCGAAGCAGAATTGATCGGCCGCCCCCTGTCTTTAATCTTACTCGAAGAAACTTTAATTTGCCAAGGTCGCCACCGCTATATTTTGTCTCAAAAAGAGCTGCGTAGAGAACTACAAATAGCCTGCACTACTAAAGCAGGAGAAGAAATTTGGGTAGAATTTTCCTGTTCGCCAATTCAGACAGAATTAGAGGGACTTTACGATTTCATTTACATAGGCAGGGACATCACAGAACGCAAACAACAAGAAATAGAAATTCGCGGCTCTTTGGCAAAAGAGCAAGAACTCAGACAGGTAAAATCTCGTTTTTTCTCAATGATTGCTCACGAATTCGGCAATCCTCTAAGTACAGTATTATTTGCTACTAAAATCCTCCAAGACTACGGCGACGAAATCACCCACGCGGAAAAACAACAATACCTGCAACACGTTAAATCAGCATCTCAACAAATGGCTCAGCTATTAGATGACGTGCGGTTGCTAAGCAGCGCCGAAGCCGGAAAACTCGAATTTTATCCGGCACCCGTTGACTTAAAAAAATTTTGCAGCGAGTTAGTAGAATCAATTAAAATTAGTTATGGAAAAAATCATACAATTAACTTTATTTGTCAAGAATTAGTCACGCCCGCGACCAAAAATGATAACGAGTCGCAGGAAACGCAAAACTTGCCCGCACTAGATGCAAAATTGCTGCGGCACATCTTGACAAATTTGCTGTCAAATGCTGTTAAATATTCGCCGATCGACAGCAATATTTATTTTGAATTAAATTGTCAGAATAATGAAGAAGCTACATTTAAAATTAAAGACGCAGGCATTGGCATTCCTCTAGAAGACCAAGAACAACTGTTTGAATCTTATTATCGAGCCAAAAATGTCGGAAAAATACCCGGTACAGGGCTGGGTTTATCCATAGTCAAGCAGTGTGTAGACTTGCACGGAGGTCAAATCGAATTTTCCAGCGAGACAGGGTTAGGCACTACCTTTATAGTCAAAATTCCATTTTACCAACACAGATAAATAGATTAATTTTAGATAGTGCGCTACAGAGGGCGCATTCACTACTAAAAATTCAACATGGAAACCCTGTTAAAAAAGCTGTTAGTCCCCCCCCACTTGGAGTACCTAGCACTGGATAAAGACTTTTTAATCCAAGAAACCTCTATCAAAGTGCAGCGGTTTGGCGACTGTCCCGAGGAAGTAGTCGCCGGCAACGATGTCCGCATTCCCTTTCCCGAATTAGTGGGAACTGAAGAAATTTTAATCGATATTTTTGAAAGACGTTTGCCACACTTTGAATTAAAAGCAATCACGAGGCTATTAGAAAATGGATCGCGGCTTTATTTTGATATGTATATCGTCGAGTTCACCAATGACGAAAATTATCAGAGATTAATTATATTTTTTCAAGACGTAAGCGACAGAATGGCTTTAGAACAAACTCTAGTGCAAGCTACCAATGAAATGGATATTTTATTGAGTACCTTAGCGGCTACTAATAATTATGTTGAAAAAATTATTACTTCAATGGCTGAAGTTTTGTTGGTAACAACAGCCTCGGGAAAGATTAAAAAAGTCAATCAAGCGGCTCAAGATTTGTTCGGTTACAGCGAATCAGAATTAGTAGGCCAGCAAATAGACACTCTTGCTGCTGTTGGCTCCTCTTTGCAAGGAATCAGTCAAGAAGATAGTCAACAATCTCAAACTCACACCGAAGTAATTTGCCGAGGAAAAAGCGGAGAAAAGCTAACAGTTTCGTTTTCCTGTACGGCGATTTCGACTGACATTAAAGGCGTTTCTGGGTCTGGGCCCGCCCTTCAAGATTTCGTTTACATCGGCCGCGATGTCACAGATAGACAGCGCGCCCGCAAGCGACAAATAACTCAGTACGTCACCACTCGCATCCTGTCGGCATCCGAAACAATCAAAAAAGCTATAGCAGCAATTCTCCCCGTAATTTGCGACAGCTTGGGATGGGATACTGCCGAACTTTGGATGCCAGAATCTGGGGAAAAACTGCTGTCAGAAACTAAGAGAATAACTGCGGTTTCCGACCCCAATTTGCTTCGCTGCGTCGCCAGTTGGACAAAACGCTCAGTTTCTATCCCCAAATTTGCCGAATTTACCGAACAAATGACTTGTGCGTTTGGCGAAGGATTGCCCGGTTTCGTTTGGGCGAGCGGTTGCTCTCAGTGGATTGCCGATGTCACAAAAAGCGACAGTTGTATGCGCCGCGAAATCGCTGCTGAAGAAGGACTGCACGGAGCTTTGGGTTTTCCAATTTTGGGCGACTACGACCCGGAAAATTCTGCAAAGTCTGTGTTGGGGGTGATGATTTTTTTCAGCCGCGAAGTGCAGTGTTTTGATGAAGAATTGCTCCAGATAATGGCAACCATCGGCAGCCAACTCGGTCAATTTATCAAGCGCAAACAAGCGGAAATAGCTTTGCGGGAAAGCGAAGAACAACTCCGAGACTTATTTGAAAATGCTACTGACTTAATTCAAAGTATTGGAGCAGACGGTCATTTTTTGTATGTCAATCGGGCTTGGCGGGAAACTCTGGGCTACACCGAAGCAGAAATTGCTCAAATGACTGTTTTTGATATCATTCATCCGAACAGTTCCCCAGAGTCTCTGGATATATTGTCTCAAGCTATTACCGAAAAAAACCTAAATGAAAGTACATTGTATCCACCCTCCATTGAAATAATATTTATCACTAAAGAAAATAAAAAAATTTTGCTGGAAGGCAGCATAAGCTGTAAATTTGCGGCAGGTTCGCTAGTAGCGATTCGCGCTATTTTGCGAGACATTACTGCTCGAAAAATGGCCGAAGAGGCCCTAGCAAAATCTGTATCCCTGCTGCAAGCAACTTTTGATTCTACTGCTGACGGTATTTTAGCTACTGACAGGAGCGGAAAAATTGTCACTTTCAATCGAGAATTTGTGGAAATGTGGGGCATACCTAATGAAGTGATGGCACTGCGAGACGACGCCACAACGATCGCCTTTGTCCTGAACCAACTCAAAGACCCCCAAGCATTTCAAGACAGAATACAATCGCTTGACGAGCAGCCAGAAGCCGAAAGTTACGACTTGTTGGAATTTCAAGACGGCAGATTTTTTGAACGCTATTCACAACCGCAGCGGCTGGGAGATACAATTATCGGCCGAGTCTGGAGTTACCACGACATTACGGAACGCAAGCAAGCAGAATATGCCCTGCGAGAAGAGCAAGAAAAATCCGAAAAGCTGCTGTTAAATATCTTGCCCAAAGCAATAGCAGAACGCCTCAAGCAAAACGAAACTACTATTGCCGAATACTTTCCGCAAGTGACTGTTTTGTTCGCCGACATTGTGGGGTTTACTGCTTTGTCTGCCGTCATGAATCCGATCGAACTCGTGGATCTCCTAAATAAGATTTTCTCAGGATTCGACCTTTTGTGCGAACGGCACGGTTTAGAGAAAATTAAGACCATCGGCGACGCATACATGGCAGTAGGAGGACTGCCTGAACCCAGGGAAGACCACGCAGATGCGATCGCCAAAATAGCCCTAGATATGCAAGCAGAAATAGCCAGATTTAATGCTAACAATAATAAATATTTTAGCATCCGCATCGGCATTCACAGCGGCCCGGTTGTTGCCGGAGTAATTGGTATAAAGAAGTTTATTTACGATTTATGGGGCGACACGGTAAATATTGCTTCCCGCATGGAATCTCAGGGTTTGCCTTGGCGGATTCAAGTGAGCGAAACTACTTATAAATTGTTGGAAAATAAATATTTGTTTCAGGAGCGAGGAATGATTGAAGTTAAAGGCAAAGGGGGAATGAAAACTTATATTCTCCTGGGTCGAAAATCAGGCAGCTCATCAGTCATCAGTCATCTGGCTGATGACTAAAAGTGTTGCTAAAGTTAATTAGCAATACTTTGTGACCAAGACTAATGGAACTTGCTAATTTGTTGGCAAATTTACGATCGCCCGACGAAGCTGTCGATCGCCACCCTGCTACGGTTGGGTCCTCGACTTCACTCGCAGAGGCGATCGCCCTGATGCGGCGGACGAGCAACCCTTGCCCACTGCCTAATTCACCTGCATTTCCCGACTCAAACGAAACTGTAAAAGCATCTATTAGTTGCGTCTTAGTTGTCGATGAAAATCAGCTAGTCGGACTGCTAAGCCCGGAAGATGTCGTGAACTTAGCCGCCTCCGAATACGGATGGCAAGGCATGAAAGTTGCCGACGCAATGACGCGGAATTTAATTGTCTTAAAAGAATCAGAATTTATAGATCTTATTACCGCATTTAAGCTATTTTGTCAATACTCGCTCGATTGCTTGCCAATTGTAGATGAACGGGGTCAGCTCGTAGGTTTAGTCAGCGAAAAAACGATTCGGCCAGCAATGTATAGCTGGATGGAGGCACGCCACCAAGAAGCTGCAAAACTTCAGGAACAATCTGAACTGTTAGACGGTAATTGTGAACTAGAAACACGAGTCAGCGATCGCCAAAATGCCGAAAGTGCCCAGCAGAGCGAGGCGCGCTACCTGGCGATTGTGGAAGACCAAACCGAACTGATTTGCCGCTACCTCCCAGACGGTAAAATAACTTTTGTCAATCAAGCTTACTGCCGTTATTTCGGCGTGCAGCCGTTGGACTTGCTCGGCAAATGCTTCCTGTCCCTGCTGCCAGAAGCAGACCGAGAAATTTTTCAACAGCAATATACTTCTGTGTCTCCCGACAACCCTATTTTTACCTGCGAACACCGAGTAATTTTGCCCAGCGGGGAAATTCGCTGGCAGCAGTGGATCGATCGGGCGATATTCGACGAGAGCGGACAAATCGTCGAGTATCAAGCTGCAGGCCGGGATGTCACGGATCGCAAACAAGCAGAAATCGCTTTGCAGCAGCTCAATGCAGAGTTAGAACGGAGAGTGCAGCAGCGGACACAATGGTACGAAATGGCAGTATCGGCCGGCAAAGTGGGGGTTTGGGACTGGAATTTGGAAACCGACGAAATCTACATTGCTCCGTCTTTGAAAGCTTTGTTGGGCTATCAGGACGCAGAGATTCCCAACCGCATGGAAAATTGGGTGTCTCACGTTCATCCCGACGATCGAGTTGCAGTCGAGGAAGCAGTAAAGGCTTATCTAGAGGGTGTGACAGAAATTTATGAAGTAGAACACCGGATGCTGCGTAAAGACGGCAGCACCTGCTGGATACTTGCCCGCGGCAGCGCGATCCGATCGGCTTCTGGCAAGGCATTACACCTGACGGGCACTGACACCGACATTACCGATCGCAAATTGACCGAAGAAAAACTTCAAAACTCCGAAGCCGAACTGGTGGCGCTGTTTAACGCCATGACGGATATCGTGCTGGTTTTCGACGCAAGCGGCCGCTACCTCAAAATCGCCCCCACGGCTCCCGAACTGCTGTACAAACCGGCTCCTGAAGTGCTGGGCAAAACCCTCGCGGAAATCTTCCCAGAAGCGGAAGCTAATTTTGCCCTAGCCCACATTCGCCAAACATTGGCATCTGGGCAAACTCACAGAGTTGAATACAGGATGGAAATTGGCTGCAAGTTATTTTGGTTTGATGCCAGTATTTCGCCGCTGGAGTTCGATCGAGTGATGTGGGTCGCCCGAGACATTACCGCTCGCAAACAGGCAGAAGCTGCACTGCAAAAGAGCGAAGAAAAGTTTCGCAACTTATTTGACGATGCTCCGATCGCGCTTGGTTTGGCAAGCGTGCGCGACTACCGCACGATCAAAGTGAATGAAGCTCACCGCCAGATGTTGGGCTACAGCGATTCGGAGTTGGCTACCATGACTTTTACTGAACTGACGCATCCAGAAGATTTACAAGGAGATGTGGAGCAAGTCAAGCAGTTAGTCGAGGGCCATATTTCTCGCTCCCAAAGGGAAAAACGCTTGATTAAGAAGAATGGCGAGCTGATGTGGGCAAACTTGACGGTGACGCTGATCCGCGATCGCGAGGGCATTCCTCTCTACAGCATGGGGGCGATCGAAGATATCAGTTATCGTAAGCGAGCAGAAATGGAATTTCAGCAGTTAAAAGAACGCCTGCAATTTTTGCTGGGTTCTAATCCGGCGGTAATTTTTACAGCCGCACCGATGGGAGACTTTTGTACTACTTACATCAGCGACAACGTTCAGACAATCGTTGGCTACGAGCCCCAAGAATTGTTAGCAGATTGTAAATTTTGGTCGAGCAGGATTCACCCTGAAGATCGGCCACAATTTCTAGTAAATTTTTCTGATTTGTCCGAGGAAAAAAATTGTATTTGCGACTATCGTTTTCTACACCAAGACGGAATATACCGCTGGCTAAGGACGGAACTAAAACTATTGGTTGACAGCAGGGGCATTCCGATCGAAATTATTGGTTATGCCGCTGATATCAGCAATTCTAAATACGCCGAACTCGCTAGGGGGCAGCAGTTCGAGCAAGAACGGCTTGTGGAGGCGATCGCCCGTCGTGTCCGCCAGTCTTTGCAATTAGAGGAAATTCTCAACACCACGGTTGCGGAACTCCAGCAAGTATTATTAGCCGATCGAGTTTTGGTTTATCAACTTTTACCCAAAAGGGGCGGGCGAGTCATTGCTGAAGCCGTGGCAGAAGGATGCAGCCAACTCGTGGATAGATATTTTGGCGAAGAGGTTTTTCCGGCCCAAAGTTATCAGCTTTATTTGCAAGGGCGAATTTCTGCGATCTCCGAACTAGATGACCCCTGCATTACACCTTGTGTGGTGGAGTTTATGAAACAAATTCAAGTTAGGGCAAAGTTAGTAGTGCCGATTATTCAGCACAGCCAAGTTTGGGGATTGCTGATCGCCCACCAATGCGATCGCCCTCGTGATTGGCAAGAATGGGAAATCAATTTATTTCAGCAGTTGGTGAATCAATTGGCGATCGCGATTCAGCAATCTCTACTTTACCAGCAACTGCAAGCTGAACTGAGCGATCGCAAACAAGCGGAAGCAAATTTGAAAAACTCCCTCAAAGAAAAAGAAATTTTGCTCAAAGAAATTCACCACCGTGTCAAAAACAACCTCTGCGTAGTTGCCAGCCTGTTAGAATTGCAATCGAATACAGTTTCCGACCCGCAAGTCAGCAAAATGTTTGAAGAAAGTCAGAATCGCCTTTATTCTATGGCTCTGATACACGAAAAACTGTACCGCTCGACTAACCTAGCGCAAATTAATTTTGGCGAATATCTCGAAGATTTGGTAAGTAACTTGTTTCACTCTTACAATATTAGCAACAACCGAATTCAGTTGCAGGTATTAGCTGAGTCAATTTCCCTAAATCTTGAAACCGCTACTCCCTGCGGTTTAATTGCCAATGAATTGGTTTCAAATACCCTGAAACACGCTTTTCCTGATGGCACAACTGGTACAGTTAGTGTAGAATGCTATCAAACGGGCGATCGAGAAATCAACCTCTTAGTTAAGGACAACGGCATTGGCTTTCCTCAAAATTTAGATTTTCGTAAAACTCACTCGATGGGGTTTCAAGTTGTCTGCACTTTAACCGAGCAGTTAGAAGGAACTATCGAAATATCCAGAGAAGTTGGTACATCCTTTCACTTAAAATTTAACGAGTTAAACTACTTTCAAAGATTGTAAAAATATGAGTTATGCCGAAAAACCAATTAATATTTTGATTGTCGAAGACGAACTGTTAATTGCTAAAAATTTATCTCCTAAATTAGAAAAATTGGGATATCAAATCGCCGATATCGTTTCTTCAGGAGCGGATGCAATCCAACGCGCCCGCGAACTAAGACCCGATTTAATTTTAATGGATATAGTTATTAAAGGCGACATTGACGGTATAGAAACAGCAGCAATAATTAATCAAGAATTAGATATACCAATTATCTATACAACTGCCTATGCTGACGACGAAACTTTGCAGCGAGCCGAAAATACTGGTTCTTACGGCTACCTGCTCAAACCTTTTAAAGAAAGAGAAATGCACGCTACTATCAAGATAGCACTCAGCAAACATCAAGAAGCAGTTAGTCTGAAAAAAATAATGGCGTTAGCCGCCGAAAAAAGCGAAAATAGATCGCGCTTTATTTCAATGGCTTACCACGATTTAAACACTCCTTTAACTACCATACAGTTATCTGCTGAAATGCTAGAAGATAGCGAACTGCAGAGAACCCTCGGAACTACCAATAAAAATGTCGATCGGATTAAAAGAGCGGTCAGTAATATGAGCGGGCTGCTGGAAGATATTTTAATGCTTAGCAAAGCAGAATCCGGGAAAATTTCCTTAAATTTAAATCCTATCAATGCGACGGATTTATGCAATTCTATTTTAGAAGAACTGCAACCTATCGTCACCGAAAAACACCTAGTACATTTCCGCAGTCACACAAATCCGCTGTACGCCAATCTCGATGCAAAACTACTGCACCACCTTCTGACTAATTTGCTTTCAAACGCCATTAAATATTCTCCAAACGGCGGCAAGGTCAGTTTAGACTTAAGCTGCGAAAACCAACAAATAATTTTGTGCGTTCGAGATGAGGGAATTGGAATGACACCAGAATATCAAGGAAAACTATTTCAGCAGTTTGAACGGGGTGCTAATGTAGGCAAGATTAAAGGATCGGGTTTGGGACTCTGCATTGTCAAACACATAGTTGACCTGCACGGCGGTACAATAAGTGTGGAAAGTGCGATCGGCAAAGGTACTACATTTATTGTCGCGCTGCCTTTTTTAGTTAGTAGTCAGTAGTCATCTATCCTTCTTCCTTCTTCCTTATTCCTTCTTCCTGACATCCGTTACATCCGTTACAGAATCCGTTGCCGAACTTCCTTCTGCGATAAATCGATGGGGAGATAAAAGCTCGATCGCCCTCTCTTCTTCTCCCCCCGCCGCATTCGCAAATCGCTCAGCCAAAGCAGGTACAATCACCAAAGGATTGCTGAGACCAGAAAAAACGTGCAATCCAGGGCGATCGGCAATCGGGCCCACTACAGGCAAATTATCAGCGCTAAATGCCACAATACACTCGTGCCAAGTTGCGGGTAAACCTGCCAAATCGGGCAAAACCTTGCCAATTCCTGCACGAATTGCCGTTTCGCTGGTTTCGCGATCGACTTTAGCATTCAAATCGCTCAAAGTGCGCGACAATTGCCCGATCCGCAAACTCCCATCCTTAAACCCAATTGCACCCGAATCTAAAATCGGCGACTGTAACTCTTTACCCGGTTCATCCCAAAGAAAATCCACCTCAATTCTACTCGATTCAGCTTCCAATTCAAAACGTTTTAATACCGCAGGCATCACCAAAGTCCTGAGTTTCAAATCCACAGGTGCAGTTTCCAAAATCTCCGTGCGAGTAAAATAAACTCCCACAGAAACACCAGCGGCTTTCAGCAAACTCCGACTCCAACCTCCAGCACAAACCACAGTATTTTCACAACGATAAATTCCCTGCGCCGTCTTGACTCCCGAAATCCGATTTCCCTCTTCTATAAACCCAATTACTTCAGCAAATTCTATCGTTCCTCCCAACCGCAGAAACCCTTGACAATAAGCTTTATTTGTGGCTGTCGGCGAAATGTGACCGTGACGCACAGTCAGAGATCCGGCGATCGCACTTTTATTTAGCAAAGGTTCCAACTCGCCAGCTTCTGCAACGCTCAAAAGCTGCGGAACAATCGCAAAATGCGCGTAATTAGACGCCACTTTTTCGGCATCATTGCCCGCATCAATTGTCAGCAACAAATCCAACTCGCGAAACTCAGTATCAGCATCTAATTCCGCCGATAAATGGCGGTGGCGTTCGATACCTTCCCGACACAATTGCCGAGTTAAATCAGTCGTTCCCGACCAATAAGCCAAGCCGCCGTAACTAAAACGAGTAGCATTTTGCAGGGTAGCATCTCGTTCCAAAAGCAGCACAGCAAAACCTTTTTTGGCCAGTTCGTAACTCAGTGATGCACCCGTAATGCCACCGCCGACAACAATCCAATCGTAACTTTTCATGGGAAACTCAAAGGGAAGGAAAATATCATGCTTAGATTTTAGCTTAGGTTTTTTCGGAACCAATCGAAAAACCTCTACCTACAGGAAGAGGCTGCCTGCGATCGCCATAACTAAAAGTTCCACCCCTCGGGAGATGTTTGTGCAGGGAGATTTTTCGTTCAATAGTAGGAATTAGAGTCAGCAAAAAATTAGAAATACCAGAGAGGTTTTTATGAGTATCGACAAACCAGGCAAAGATATGGAGCGCACGGTCAATCCGGGCGATCGCATTTCCGACGAACCGCAAACCCTCGAAGAAAAAGCCCAGCAACTGGCGGTAGACCACGTGCCCGACATCACGGGCGATGTTGTTACAGTTCCAACTTATGTGATGGTAGAAGAAGCCGATGGGGAAAAGAAAGCCCTGCACCACGTCAAAGACGCCGATGAAATTTCCGACGTAATTCGCCAGGCCCGCGTTGACGAAAATGGCGAGCGGATTTGGGATTAAGTTCAATCGAATAAAAACGGCTTTGTTGTACAAAAGTTATCGTAGAAATCATGGAAACAAATCCCAGAAATAGTACGCCCTATCCCAATCTTCCGCCGATTCTCGAAAGTCTCGATACAGAGTATCGCGACGCCGGCATTACGAGTACGCTTTCAGTTGCAGGCCATCCCATCCACCCCATCATCGTCATCTTTCCGGTAGCCTTTTTAGTAGGAGCCGCCGGCACCGACATAGGTTATTGGCTGACAAGCGATCCGTTTTGGGCGAGAGCTTCGGTTTGGCTGATGGGTGTCGGTTTTGCTGCGGGGATTTTGGCCGCAATCACGGGCTTTTTAGATTTTTTCAAAGTTAAAAGAGTGCGCGAGCGCAGTGCCGGTTGGTTGCACATGGGCGGCAATGTGGCGGTTATGGTACTTACCCTGATTAACCTGGTGTTGCGACAAGGAAATCCGGCTGAGCCGATCGTATATACAGGTTTAGCAATATCGATCGTCGTTGCAGCTTTGCTGGGCATTACAGGCTGGTTCGGCGGCGAACTAAGTTTTCGCCATAAAATCGGCGTCATCGGCCCTACCAGTCATAATTCCTAGGTTTCTGACCATTTGTAGTAGGGACTTCCGTCCCTCTTCATTTGACACTTTAGGACTAAAGTCTTGACTACAAACTTAAAGATTTTCCCAGCCAATTGAGATAAGCATCGCTGCCAGCGATAATAGGAAGAGCAATAATTTCGGGAACTTCATAGGAATGGAGTTCCTGAACTTTTGTTTTTAAAGCCTCAAATTTAGCCATATCAGTTTTAATCACCAACTGCCACTCTGACTCGGCATGAATCTCGCCTTGCCAAGTATAAATAGAGCGAATTGGCGATAAACTCACACAAGCAGCCAGCTTGTGTTCAACTAAAGATTTAGCGAGATTCTCCGCCTCCGCCTCCGATGCCGCAGTTACCAGCACCACCCCAAAATTAACAGTCATAGCGATTTTAGATTTGAGATTAAAGAATTGATTTCAACAGAAAACCTTGAGCGTAATTCTTTGTAGCTACAGGGCAATGCCTTGTCAGGCGCGGATATCTACCACTTTTAATAATTCTAGTTACCGGATTTAATCGAGCGTGTCGCATCTAAATTTTACAGTCAAGTTGGAAGAAATTATTGTGGGGAGTAGGGGTTGGGCGGGATGCCCGCCCAAAAATCCAATTCAGATACGCAATTACCAATTCCGCACTTCCAAATTCCCCCTTTCCCATTACCCATTTTTAATTTCCCTAACTTCCCAAGAATTGACTCTGCCAGCCCCAGCTAAAGAAAAATAGCGCCTAGTAGATTCCGGCAAAATAGCTCCCGCCAACAAAGCATTATCTAAATTAGCTCCTATTAACGTCGCCTCGCTCAAATCTGCTGACATCAAATCTGCTTGACACAGCTTTGCCCAATTCAGATTTGCTCCTCTCAAACAACTTCCCCTCAACTTAGCCCCGGTTAAGTTTGCACCCGCCAACTTCACCCCAGGCAACTGAGCCGCGCTGAAATTCGCCCCCGCCAAATTCGAGCCTTCCAAATTAGCTCCCATTAGTTTAGCTTCACTCACGTTGACACCGCTCAAATCTGCACCGCACAGATTCACCCCTGTCAAGTGCGCTCGCCGCAAACTGACTCCGGTTAATTGAGCTCCAAAAAGTTTTGCACTATTGAGCTTTGCACCGTAAAGGTTGGCCCACTTAAAATTAGCTGCCATCAGATTCGCGCCCAGCAAGTTAACTAATTGCAAGTCGGCGCTGCACAAATTGGCATTCCACAACACAGCACCGCGCAGGTTGGCACCAGTTAAAGTTGCGCCACTTAACTTTGCTCTCGGCAATTTTGCTTTTACCAAAAAAGCTCCACTCAAATTAGCTTTTGTCAAATCTGCACCTGAGAGCTGGGTTTCACCCATTTTGGCAAAACTCAGATTTGTTCTGTGCAGCAGTGCACCTTTGAGTGCTGCTTTGGTGAGAAACGCCCTGCTGAGGTTCGCCCCGGAAAGATTAGCTCGCGAAAGGTTGACTCCGATTAAGATTGCTCCGCTGAGGTTTTTCCCGCTGAGGTCGGCTCCAGTAAAGTCTCTTTCTCCTTTTTCGTAATTGTTTAGCAGTTCACTAACTTCCATAGGGCATCATACCTTCTATGATTGGGGGGTTTCGATCCAGAAATCTTTACTGTTAAGGTTGTTTCAGAAAGGAAACTGTTTCAGAAAGGAAACTGTTTTAGCGTTTGCCTCAAACGGTATAAATTTCATTAACATGACTTCCTGTTTAAAGGCAATCTCTTAATAAAGATTTTATATGTTCCACGCGGTAGCGATCGCCCTTTCGGTATTTTTGAATTAAAAGTTAATGTTTTGTGACATAGATAGTCCTTGCTTAACGATCGACCGTTATTCGCAACTTCAGGCGCAGCGTGCCCTTGAATCCTGCGGGAGGTTGCCAGGAACTCAAGACACTCTTGAGACTCTCTACGGCGTCTGTTGCTTGCATCGTCGAGGTTTGAGGGTCGATCGCCACTCGGGCAACGCGGCCTTCTTGTACCGATAACTCCCACACCGTTTCACCCCTAACCCCCGCCGGGAGATTAACAGATTGCAGGTATTGAGTCAAAGCGGCGAGTGCCCCGGCATCTAACCCTTCGGCGCTAACTACTTGGAGGCGAGAAACCTTTGGCTGCGAGGGTTGCAACTGACCGTAACCGGGCTGCCGCGGCATAGCAGGAGCTGGACTCACGGGTGCCGAGTTGCGATTCGAGGTAACGCTGCGAGTGCCGCCCCTAGTTGGCTCTGCCCCCTCCCACTGGAAAATACCTTCATAGCTGACACCCTGCGGCAATTCCACAGGCACTTGCACTCGACGACGAGTTCCATCTGCTTCGACTCGCACTTCTTCGCTCACAGCCACAAAAGCTGTGTATTCCGACAGCAACCGATAAGTCAGAGCAGTATTAGTCACAGCTTCCACCAGAGATTTAGTCTCACCACCAAACATTTGATTCATTAAATCTTTAATGCGCGATCGCCCCCAAAGTTGAGCTACCGCCGGATTGCCAAAATCCGTAGCGCCTGCTGCGACTGAAGTTGACTCCCGCTGCCGCCCGCCGGATGGAGCAAAATTAACAGGTAAAACTTGCTCGTAAGCTTTGCCACCTGCAAGAGTGCCGCGAATGCGAAGTTGGCCGTTAGTTCGATCTGTCTTTTTGCCAAACAAAACCAGCGGCCCACTGGCAAACAAGTCTGGGGGTGCGATCGGATAAATCTGCGGTTTTTCCCCCATTCCTTCCCAACTAATTTGAATATTAGTCAATACCGGACTATTAATTTCACGAAAAAACTTTTCTGCCGCTTCTGCCGACGGTTCATCTTGACGAATTACCTGAGAAGTGCCTCTTCCCACTTCCGCCAAACGGTTAATCAAAAACCGATTCACCGAACCGCCGACCCCAAAACTATAAAGTCGATTTCCCGGTTTCAGACTCTGTTGAACCCGCCCTAGCACTTCATTTTCATTACCAATGTAACCGTCAGTAATTAATACAATACTCCGCAGCCTTCCCGTTGCCGGAGCCGGAAAATTCATCACTGCTTGAATGCCGTTAAGCAATTCACTGCCACCGTTAGCCTGCAACTTTTCGATATAATTAATTGCTTTTTGCCGATTTTCTGGAGTATTTGCTAAAGGAGTTGTTGAAAGCGCTGTCGCAGTATTGGCAAAATCAATAATAGTAAAAGTATCGTTGGGATTCAGCCCTTGAATGAAGCGGCGCATCAACTCCTTTGATTTTGCCAGCGGTTCGCCCTGCTGAGAACCGGAAGTATCCATCAGAAACACGACATCTTTGGGTACAATTTCATTAGTTTTGTAGTTTAATGCCGGAATCAAATAAGTAGCAAAATGACCGCCCCGCTTGTCGGATTGAGTCAAAATAGTTGCCCGAGTATTTTCGCCCGCCACCCGATAGCGCAGAATTAAATCTTTATTGGGAATTGTGTCAGAATTGGCTAATTGGACTTGTACAATATTGCCGCTGCGGTCAGTTGTAATTTGATGCGAAGTAGAGCGGACATCGCCGATCGCAACTCCGGCATCTATTTCTACCGAAACAGCGATATTGTGACCCGATCGTGTTCCCGGAGGCAAAACAGGCGGGTTAATGCGATCGGCACCAGAACTATCGCCCCTCCTTGCTAAGGGGGGGATCGTATTTCCCGAAATATAGCGCGGCCCTACCACCATTGGAAACACAAATTCATAATCGCCGCCGGCAAACTTGAGACTTTCCGTGTAGCGAATCGTAACTTCAATTTTTTCTCCCGGTTTGATATTAGCGAGAGACTGAGTAAAAATATTGGATCGTTCTTGTTCCAACAAACCCGCACTCCGGCCTTGCTTTCTGGCTTGTTCGTAAATTTCCAAAGCTTCCTCGCGCAGTTTGATATCAGCTTTAATAGTGCGTGAGCCTATTTTAATTTCCATATCGTCCACCGCCGCTTCGTCGGGCAAAGGAAATATATAAACAGCTTCTATAGATTCAGGAAAAGGATTTTCAAACTTCTGAACAACTTCGACGCGGGAGATATTGCCAGCTATTTTGGCTTTAACTTCAGTCTGCTTGAGAGGAAAGACTTGTTCTGAGGTCGTATTTGGAGTTTTGACGAACAAACCGCCGACTGGACACCGATTTTGTGCAGCTCGCGACCCATTGCAATTAACATCGTTACTAGCGAGGATTTTCGGCGACACAGACGAATAATTTTCCCCAGGAGCTTTTGCCCGCGCCGTATTTGGAGCGAGCCACGCGCCACACTCGATGGCTGCGAGCAATGCGATACCAGCAGAAAGCAACCGTTGAGGGGAGAGAACGCAGACAAACTTCATAGCTGTTTTTTTTTAGCAGACTTGAGGTGCTTTGTTTACCATGACTTTACGCTTCGCGAAACGTTCCTGAGTTAGCTTTCTGGGAAAAATGACTGAGCGCGTAGGGCTGATTTTAGATTTTAGATTTTATTTTAGATTTTAGATTGACTCGCCTAGGGGCGGACTGGGCGCTGGAACTTTTGTCGAAGCCAGGATTGCTCAGGGCGACTGCTGTCGGCCGCTCGATCCGTATTTGGGTGAGGTCGGTTGGGGCGATCGTCGGCGAACCCAACCTAGAAGATTGTATGATAGTTAAATAATTAAATAACTCTAACCTCAACCTCTCAAGCTCTAATAAATTGAAATTGCCATGAATTTTATTAACCCCAAAACCGACTTTGCCTTTAAAAAAATATTCGGATCTGCTGAGAGCAAAGACATTTTGATTAGTTTTTTGAATGCCATGCTCTACGAAGCACAGCCAGTCATCGAAGATTTAGAAATTATCGATCCCTATTTAGCTCCCAAAATCAAAGGAGTCAAAGATACTTACTTGGATGTCAAAGCTAAGATTGATGGTAACAAAACGGTCATTATTGAAATGCAAGTATTGAATGTAGAGTCCTTCGAGAAGCGGATTTTATACAATGCCACTAAAGCTTATTCAATGCAACTAACCACAGGAAGCCGTTACAGCTTGTTAAACCCTGTGATTGCTCGGACGATTACCGATTTTCAAATGTTTGAGCATTTGGAAACAGTGATTTCGCGCTTTGTTTTCAAAGAAAAAACTTTTTTAACCGACTATCTAGCTGATGAATTTGAACTTGTGTTTGTTGAGTTGCCCAAATTTGACAAGACATTACAGGAGTTAGAAACCCTGACAGATAAGTGGATATATTTCATGAAAACTGCTCAAATTTTACGGTCGGTTCCCGAAGAGTTGGGAAATGTGCCGGAACTGCGGCAGGCTTTTGCAATTGCGAATGAAGCGAATCTCGATCCTGATGAATTGGAAGATTTAGAAAGGCGAGAAATTTTTATTCAAGACCAGCGCGGTGCAATTACCAAAGCTACCAGAATCGGGAGAGAACAAGGCATCGAACAAGGTATCGAACAAGGCATCAAACAAGGAAAGTTCGAGTTAGTTGTGCGGCTGTTGGAGCGCCGTGTCGGGGCGTTGTCGTCGGAGATTCAAACTCGCATCAGTCAGTTATCCGCTGAGCAATTAGAGAATTTAGGAGAGGCCGTCTTAGAGTTGGCCAGTGTGTCAGATTTGACAGATCGGTTACAGAGATATTTTTGAGGAAGGGAAAAGAAGTCTTGGTGAAGGTGGTTTTCTCAAAAGATCGATCGCCCTTGACTGGTATCCGCCCAAAGCGAACTGATGAACAATCAACAGTTTTGAAATTGGCCTACGAACTCAAAACCCCCGCAAACCGCCCGATCGAGCAAATGGGCTACTCGTCGTATCCCCAGCCGTATTTGAGAAATGGTCAAACACTGCTGGACAATTTTTGATTTTAGCTCTTAGAGTTGAGTGTTACCTTCTTAAATGAGAAAGATCTAAAGTCGAAAATCCTATGAGCAAATTTGTGTTTGTGACCGGCGGCGTGGTTTCCAGCATCGGCAAGGGAATTGTCGCTGCTTCCTTGGGCCGCCTATTGAAGTCGCGGGACTATTCGGTCTCGATTTTGAAACTAGACCCCTATATTAACGTTGACCCCGGCACTCTCAGCCCGTTTCAGCACGGAGAAGTCTTCGTGACGGAAGACGGTGCGGAAACTGACCTGGATTTGGGGCACTACGAGCGTTTTACCGATACTTCCATGTCACGCCTCAACAGCGTCACCACGGGTTCCATTTATCAAGCGGTGATCAACAAAGAACGCCGCGGCGAGTATCAGGGGAGTACGGTGCAGGTGATTCCGCACATCACTAACGAGATTAAAGAGCGAATTCACCGAGTAGCAAAAAATACTAATCCCGATGTCGTGATTACGGAAATCGGCGGAACGGTGGGAGATATTGAATCTTTGCCGTTTTTGGAGGCAATTCGGCAGTTTCGCAAGGATGTCGGCCGCCAAAATGTTGTGTATATGCACGTCACGCTGATACCTTGGATTCCTTCGGCTGGGGAGATGAAAACTAAACCGACTCAGCATTCGGTGAAGGAATTGCGGTCGATCGGCATTCAACCAGATATTTTAGTCTGTCGGTGCGATCGCCCGCTGTCTTTGGGCATGAAACAGAAATTGTCGGAATTCTGCAACGTGCCCGAAGAATGTGTCATCACCGCTCAAGATGCCAAAAGTATCTACGAAGTGCCGCTGATGATGGAACAGGAAGGTTTAGCGGAACAAAGCATCAATTTGCTGCAACTCGAACCGCGCCGCCCCGATTTGACTCAGTGGCAAACCTTAGTCAAGCGGCTTTACAATCCTAACCACAAGATTGATATTGCTTTGGTGGGCAAATACGTGCGGTTGAACGATGCTTATCTTTCGGTGGTCGAAGCTTTGCGGCACGCAGCAATCTCGATCGGCTGCGACCTGAATTTGCACTGGATTAACTCAGAAGATTTAGAATCGGGCAACATCGAAAGTTATCTCAAAGATATCAAGGGCATTCTTGTGCCCGGAGGTTTTGGGGTTCGGGGAGTAGACGGCAAAATAGCGGCGATCGAATATGCCAAACACCATAAAATACCCTTTTTGGGATTGTGTTTGGGGATGCAGTGTGCTGTGATTGAATGGGCGCGCAACATCGCCCAACTAGAGGATGCCAACAGCGCTGAATTTAACCCAGATACCGCAAATCCGGTAATTAATTTATTGCCAGAACAGCTAGATGTAGTTGATTTGGGCGGTACAATGCGGCTGGGATTATATCCGTGCCGTGTCAACCCAGACACCCTCGCTTTCAAACTTTATCAAAAAGAAGTGATTTACGAGCGGCACCGCCACCGGTACGAATTTAACAACGCCTACCGCAATCTTTTCTTAGAATCAGGTTATGCAGTCTCCGGGACATCTCCCGACGGCCGATTGGTAGAAATGATCGAATTGCCCAACCATCCCTTTTTCATAGCCTGTCAATTTCACCCCGAATTCCAATCTCGACCTAGCGCCCCCCACCCCTTGTTTCAGGGGTTTATCGAGGCGGCGAGCGTGCAGGGAAATCAGGATTTTTTAGATGCTCAGGGGCGCGACTTGGTGGCAGGGAAACTTGCAGGAAACTGATCTCATATCATGTTCGATCGATTAGTTCTGATATATTAGATGTCTGTAGGGGCGGGTGAGAGTACACCATATTCAAATCAGGCAGACAATGGATCGTACTCTCACCCGCCCAACCCAACAATCGGATTTGATTCGGGTCGCACTTACCGGACATGATATCGGGCAGCATTCTCAACCCGTGAAAAATCTCACCCCTGAGCCCTAGCATAGGGGTTGGGGGATAGTACCCGAAGGGAGAAGGCAAAAGGCAGAAGGTAGAAGGCAGAAGGCAGATGGTAAAAATGCTGATATTTTTACTTAACTTTTTAGCTTTGATTTCAAAGGTGATACCAGTTAAAAAAAAATGCCACTTTAGGCAGGTTCCAAACCCTGATAGTCATCAGTCATGCCCAATCTAAAATCTAAAATCTAAAATCTAAAATGGTATGAGTTGTCAAACTATCCTAAAATACCAGGAAACACAGGTTTGAGGAGGCTTTGTGGCTTATTGGAGCAAAATTACTTATGAGAAAAGTACATACATAATTGACCTTGACACTATTAGTGCTTTTTCTAGCGAACTGGATAACAAGCGTCTCACCTTTTGGCTGCCTAATAGCAGTCAGCCGATTATCCTCAATCCCCAAGGCAATTATGAGGCTTACAAGCAAGTTCTCGATTACCTCAAAAAAACCATCGATCGCAATTCTAAAGGATCGTGGATTAAAATTCATTATGACCGCAAAGAATTTGCGATAGATATGAGTCGAATTAGCTCTTTTGCTTGCGAACAAAACGGTCGGCTAAGCTTTTGCCTGCCTGACAGCGCAACTAATATTGTTATCCTCCGCCAAAGCAACCCGGAAACTTATCAAGAAATTCAGGAATACATTAAAAATACGACTGGACAATCTCTGCCATGAAGCAGTCATTAGTCATTAGTCATGAGTTAGAAGCATGAACAATCAAGGGAGATTATGTTGAGTAACTCCTCACATTCATTTTATTTTTTTTGAGCTAAAGTGCTTAGGTTGCACCGGAATTTTAGATATGAAAAAAGCGCAGTAAAATGCGCTGCTTTTTTAAATTTTAACTATTGAACAAGCTGCCAAGCTAATTTGGCTGCCCCTACCATGCCTGCTTGATTGCCCAATTCAGCAACCAATAACTGCAAATCTTCGCGAGAAGTCGGCAGAACCCGCCGCTCAATTTCTTCTCGAACCTGCGGCAAGAAAAATTCAGCACCTGCACTAATTCCACCGCCGATAATAATAGCTTCCGGCGTCAAAATATAAATGAGACTTGCCAAACCGATACCCAGATATCGCCCGTAATTTTGCCAAAATTCTAAAGCTTTGGCATCTCCAGACTTAGCTAAATTTGCTAATTCTATAGGTTCCAAACCCGTTTCCCGGCGAATTGCTTGCACCGAAACGTACTGTTCTAGAGAACCGCGATTGCCGCTGTTGCATTCCGGGCCGTCGGGATTTATAGTAATCAATCCTAGTTCTCCGGCCGCGCCTTGAGGACCTACAAATAGTTTGCCGTCTAGGATAACTGCACCGCCGACTCCTGTACCTAAAGTTATTAAAATTAGGTCATTAAAGTGCCTTCCTGCGCCCAACCAAGCTTCTCCCAATCCGGCACAGTTGGCATCATTTGCTAACATGGTCGGCAGTCCGGTTTTAGCTTCCACCCAGTCAGCGAGGGGGACGTTATGCCAGTTTTTGAGGTTAATTGCTACTCTGGCTATACGGCCGGCGGCGTCTGCGGGGCCTGGAGTGCCGATGCCGATCGCACTTACAGCATTTTCGACCGGATTCAGTTGTAAAATAGCATCGGTCATTGTAGCTAAAACGGCTTCTGGCGTTGCCGGTTGAGGAGTTGGAACAGTTAAGGATTGATGACAAGTGCCGTCTTCGCCGAATCTGCCGAGTTTAATTGCGGTTCCGCCTAAGTCAATGCCGATTACTTGTGTCATTCGATGTGGGTTTTGGATGCAATAATTTGGGACTAATTTTAATAGTATAAACCTATTGTAGGTGCGCCTAACACACCTTACAAATTAAGTTGGTACTGAGGACTGAAGTCCTCAAACTTCTCTTTTAAATGTATGATAATTAGCCAGGAAAACAGGCATTAATTATTAATAGTATCATGTCGCTCGCCATACCTAGCAAAAATTATGGATACAAGCGAGTCCGCCTATTTAATTTCGCCTAACTTACGTTGCGCTACCTCTCGGTTGTGCAAAGCATCCTGGTAGTCTGGTTTGAGAGCAATTGCCTGATTATAAGATGCGATCGCCTCTTCAAATCTTCCTAAATTATACTGCTCATTCCCTCGAACGCACCACGCCTCAGCATCTACATTAACTTCCGATTCTGCCTCCGCACCCTCAGCGCCTCTGCGGTTCACTTCCCCAGAAAAACCCAAACCATCCCCAACAAACACCGCCTCAATCACCCTTCCCTTTGTATCCTCCTCCTCAACCTCCGGCAGCGGAAATCGTGTCAATATCTCCCGCCCAATTTGCCTCGCAACCTCTGACAACTCCCCGCTGCCAATTCTACCTAACAATACCAGCCGCTGCGCCAATTCCTGAAGCGATGCCACCGCATCCGTAGCAGCGGTGTCATCATTTTCGCCCTCTAACAATCTTTTCCCAAACCGTCGCAACCAAGCCGCTAATTCACCATCTTTAAGGCGTTTTGCGATTAAGAATCCCGCTACATCCCCGCGACTCCAACCGACATTCACTCCTTCGAGAATTTCCATGAATTTCGACTCGTATTCAGCGTCAGTTAAGGTTGGGCGGATGGTGGTATTTTCTGAAGGCGGGGTGGGCGGGGTTTTGGTTCCCAATATTCGCTGAATTAGTCGTTTGAAGAATTGCCAAATTTTGTTTAGCATTTGTGCGGTTGGGAGGGTGGGTATTTTCTATTTTATAGCAATTTACATAGAGATTGTCGGCGATAATATCTATAGGGACACGGCAGTGCCGTGTCCGGGATTGCAACGCACAGCAAACAATCACATCAAGTAGAATTAATCTACTTTAAAAGCGGATAATACAGTTCTCCTGTCGAGTTGATAAAACCGGCCCGATCGCCCGCTAAATCCCCCGTTCCCATAAATACGTCAACTCTCCCCGCGCCTTTGATTGCACCGCCGGTATCCTGATCCAAAACGTAGCGATTTACCGCATTTTGTTCGAGTTGTCCCGCCGCATTCGGGTAAGGGAGTTTTGTACTAATTAATGCTAGTGCGCCAGGGGGCATTAAAGCTTTATCGGTGGCGATCGACCTTTCGGCAGTTACTGGCACTCCAATGCTTCCTGTGGCTGGAACTCCATTAGTATCCCGGAAGAATACAAAGCTTTCATTTTTCGGCAAATATTTGTTCATATCTCCGGGAAAGTTGGTGAAATATTCCCTTAGTTTCGGCAAATTTAACTCTTCTAAAGTAAACTTTCCGTCTTTAACTAATTCTCGCCCGACTCCTGTATAACTGTGACTCGTTTTGCCTGCAAAACCGACGGTCATCACGCTACCATCTGTTAGCTGCAATCTCGCAGAACCTTGGACGTGCACGAGAAATGCCTGGAAGCGATCGCGCAACCAAACTAATTCTAATCCCCGCAGCAATCCTTTACTTGCCTGCAAAGCATCTTCGCCTTCTAATTGCAATCTTGTCGGGTGAGGTTTCGGCCAAGATGCCATGTTTGGCGGCATCCGGTACAGGGGATAACGGTATTCGGAATTAGGCGTGCGAGATGCTGCGTAAGTCGGCTCGAAATAACCTGTAAATGCGACTGTTCCCTTGCCATCTTTGCCCGTGGATTTGTAAAATACAAATTCGCGCTTGACCGATTCCTGGAGTTGTGCAGGGGTTGTGGAACTGACAACTAATTGGCGGAATCGATCGAGAGAACGCCGAACTCGATCGCGCGTAACTCCTGCGACTGGATAGCGGCTGTAAGCAGTGGCGGCGGCCGATGTATCGAGATAGCGGAGGCTGTTGTCGATCGACTTTAACAGCAATTCCCGATCGCCCGGTTTGCCATTTTCGCCCCAGATTTGAGCGTCAAAGGCGAGATCATCCGACTCGCCAGCTTGCAATTGATTTATACTAATTGGTTGCAGCGACGGAACTGCAACGGCGGGCACCGAAAAAGCGATCGCCAAAACGCAACAGGCGATGGCTAATAGCTGATAGCGAAAAATCTTGCTCAATTTCCAATCTTTCCTACTCAATTGATACTTTTCCTTATTCATCGTATCGTTCGACGCTAGAAGTAAATACCGGTTCTACGCGAATTGCGAGAACGCTGGTAGGCCGAACTACCATGTATTCGCCTTGAATATTTTTGATCGGGACATTAACAAATTCTGACGAATCTTGTTTGGGAACCAGAGTTTTATACCACTGTTGAAAATCTTGCAGCGTTGAAAAACGGATTTCTTCGCGGTGGCCGCCTTCAAGCAGCAGGTGCACGGAATATTCGCTGGGAGTTCTAGGCATAGGAGATAGGGAGAGTTGTTGGAGGACAATCTAAAATCTAAAATCTAAAATCTAAAATTGATGTGGTTGCCCTCAAGCAGCAGGTACACGGAATATTCGCACTTGTGTTCTAGGCATATCTGTATTTTAGATTTTTGATTTTAAGCTTTTGGAACGATTCCATATTTTACCCCTTCCTCGGCGCATTCCCTCATCTAGTACGTTGGGTGGAGGGAGAGGGGGAGAGTGGGAGAAGGGGAGAGTGCGAGAGTTGTTGGAGAAAAATCTCAATCTAAAATCTAAAATCCAAAATCTTAAATCGATTGACGGCGGCCCCCCTATGCGGCTACGCTGTGAAATTAAGGTTGCTTTGCTTGCAGAGGAGGCAGCCCGCGTCGCTCAAAAATCTAGTTGCACTGCCCAAAGCTGCTACCAACAGCAATGGACAGCTAACCGCCAAACTGAGTAAGCAGTATGGAGGCTAATGGAGAATTTTAACACTCTCTGTAGCCGCCCTGCTCTGTGTTAACGTGCGGGGCGGCTGGGTTTTTGGGTTTTCCTAGAAAACCAAAAACCAGGAGACCATATTATGTCACAGGAATTCGTACCTGAGGATAACTTGTCCGCGCGTCCAAATGACGACTCAGCAGTATCCGAACAGGAAGTCGTGCGGATAACGGTTGTCGGTTCCCGCGCAGGCGTGTTAGAAACCATCCACACCTTGTACCGACTGGGATTTGCCCCAGTCGGCGATTGGAGCCCGCCGCAGCGAGGTGCAAAGCCGGGACAAGTGATTAGCGTACTCATTCGCCGATCGCGCAAAGCTTAAAAATAGGCTGAAATACGCTAGGGACACGGCAATGCCGTGTCTTCAATCGCCGCGGCTACATAGCTGGATCTCTGATTGTCACATCCTCGGAGGGTGATGGCGTCCCGCCCCGCAAGCTACGGGAAATTTCATCATCCAACCCGGTTAATTCTACCCGTTCCCCACAGTCAGGACACGCTTTGGCTGAAGTCTCTACAATGATTAATCAGGCGGAATACCGGGATTGTGTATTTTAGAACACGATTTGACCGCAACACTTAAAATAGTCTTGATTTACCGATCGACCGCACCCTTTTCTCATCAATATTTCTGGTTAGCTGGGGGTGTCTGTCAGCCGGAGTTGCGAGGTTCTGCTTCCAAAATGCTGAGAATGGTGCACAATTTCAAATTAACAACAAAACTTGCACTATTTTGAGTAAGCTTTGGGGGGAACAGCTCAGAAAGCCTGTTTCTAAGACTGAGGCAAAATATCAAATTAATCCTCCACCTTGTCCAATTACTAATTACGAACCTATGCCCCGTCGTCAAGACTTAAAAAAGATTCTTCTCATTGGTTCCGGCCCAATTGTTATCGGTCAAGCGTGCGAATTTGACTATTCAGGAACACAAGCTTGCAAAGCTTTGCGAGAAGAAGGTTTTGAAGTAGTGTTGGTCAATTCCAACCCTGCAACGATTATGACCGATCCGGAAACTGCAGATCGCATTTACATCGAACCTCTAACGCCGGCCATCCTCGAACAAATCATTGCTAAAGAAAGACCTCAAGCAATTTTACCGACAATGGGCGGTCAAACGGCGCTAAATTTAGCAGTAGCCGTCGCTAAAAATGGCGTTTTAGAAAAATACAACGTCGAGTTGATTGGTGCTAAGTTGCCAGCAATTGAAATGGCAGAAGATCGGCTATTATTTAAGGAAGCGATGGCGCGAATTGGGGTCGCCGTTTGCCCTTCTGGAATTGCCAACACTCTCGACGAAGCCAAAGCAATTGGTCACCAAATCGGCAGTTATCCGTTAATTATTCGTCCTGCTTTTACCATGGGAGGTACGGGAGGCGGCATTTCTTACAACCAAGAAGAGTTTGAAGAAATGGCCCAAGGCGGGATTGATGCCAGTCCAGTATCGCAAATTTTGATCGAACAATCTTTGATTGGTTGGAAAGAGTACGAACTGGAAGTAATGCGGGATTTGGCAGATAATGTAGTGATTATTTGTTCGATCGAGAATCTCGACCCGATGGGCGTCCACACCGGCGATTCTATCACCGTCGCCCCGGCGCAAACTCTTACAGACAAAGAATATCAGCGCCTGCGGGATGCTTCGGTGAAAATTATCCGCGAAATCGGAGTCGAAACCGGCGGTTCCAATATTCAATTTGCCGTCAATCCTGTCAACGGAGATTTCATCGTTATTGAAATGAATCCTCGGGTTTCCCGTTCCTCCGCCTTGGCCTCGAAAGCAACGGGTTTCCCTATTGCAAAAATGGCGGCAAAATTAGCGGTAGGTTACAGCCTAGACGAAATTTCCAACGATATCACCAAGAAAACTCCGGCGTCTTTTGAGCCGACAATTGACTACGTGGTGACGAAGATTCCCCGATTTGCCTTTGAAAAGTTCCCTGGTTCCGAACCGACTCTGACAACGCAAATGAAGTCTGTTGGGGAGGTAATGGCGATCGGGCGCAGCTTCAACGAATCCTTCCAAAAAGCCCTGCGGGGATTGGAAACAGGTCGCGCAGGTTTCGGGTGCGACCAACCGGAAAAGTTGCCGAGTTTGGAACAAATTCGCGCCGGATTGCGGACGCCAAATCCCGATCGCATTTTTACAGTTCGCCACGCGATGATGATGGGAATGTCGGTGGAAGATATCTTCGAGTTTACAGGAATCGATCCTTGGTTTTTGGATAAAATGCAGGAATTGCTGGAAACTGAGAAGTTCTTGAAACGAACGCGGTTGGACCAGTTGACAAAAGAGACAATGTTTGAAGTAAAGCAGTTGGGATTTAGCGATCGCCAAATTGCTTACGCCACCAAAACATCGGAAGATCAAGTCCGCGCTTACCGCAAACAGTTAGGCGTAATTCCGATTTACAAAACAGTCGATACCTGTGCCGCTGAATTTGAAGCGTTTACACCGTATTATTATTCCACCTACGAAGCGGGAGCGGCAATTTGGGAATTGGGCGATGAAGAAAAGAAAGTTTCGCCTGTAGGCCACAGTCTCGCGCCGGAGTCGGAAGTTTTGCCTTCCACCAAACGAAAAGTGATGATTTTAGGTGGCGGGCCGAACCGGATCGGTCAGGGAATTGAGTTTGATTACTGCTGCTGTCACGCTTCCTATTCCCTAGGAGAAGACGGCTTTGAGACAATTATGGTCAACTCAAACCCGGAGACGGTTTCGACGGATTATGATACGAGCGATCGCCTGTATTTTGAACCGCTAACAAAAGAAGATGTTCTCAACATCATCGAAGCCGAAAATCCAGAGGGAGTAATTATTCAGTTTGGCGGCCAAACGCCGCTGAAATTAGCGGTTCCTTTACAAAAATCTCTGGAAAATCACCCCGATGTACAAACAAAAATCTGGGGAACTTCGCCGGATTCCATTGATACTGCAGAAGACAGGGAGCGATTTGAAAAGATTCTGCGGGAATTGGATATTCAGCAAGCTGCTAACGGTTTAGCCCGCAGTTTTGAGGATGCTTTAATAGTAGCTCAACGGATCGGTTATCCGGTAGTGGTGCGACCGAGTTACGTATTAGGCGGGCGAGCCATGGAAATTGTTTATTCCGATACGGAATTGGAACGTTACATGACCTATGCCGTGCTAGTAGAACCCGATCATCCGATTTTAATTGATAAGTTCTTGGAGAACGCGATCGAGGTTGATGTAGATGCGATCGCCGATGTTACGGGTAATGTGACGATCGGCGGTATTATGGAGCACATCGAGGAAGCGGGAATCCACTCCGGCGACTCTGCTTGTTCTATCCCTTACCAAACGCTTTCTGATGCAGCTTTGGCAACAATCCGCCGCTGGACTGTAGAATTAGCAAAATCCCTGAAAGTAATCGGGTTGATGAATATTCAATTTGCTGTTCAAGGGGAAGAAGTTTTCATCTTGGAAGCTAACCCGCGCGCTTCTCGGACAGTACCTTTTGTGTCCAAGGCGATCGGAGTTCCCTTAGCAAAAATGGCCTCGCGAGTCATGTCTGGCAAAACTCTAGAAGCTTTGGGTTTTACTGAAGAGATTATACCCACTCATGTTTCGGTAAAAGAAGCTGTATTGCCCTTTGCTAAGTTCCCGGGCGCTGATACCTTGTTAGGGCCAGAAATGCGATCGACCGGCGAAGTAATGGGAATTGACACCGATTTTGGCAAAGCCTTTGCCAAAGCTCAACTCGGCGCGGGACAAATGATGCCGCTGTTTGGAACCCTGCTGGTTTCGATGCGCGATCGGGACAAACTAGCAGTTGTACCCGTTGTCAAGGAATTCTTAGAATTGGGTTTCAGAGTAGTCGCAACTCACGGGACACGCAAAGTTTTGCGAGAGCAAGGTTTAGAGGTAGATTTGGAATTAAAACTGCACGAAGGGCGGCCGAATTTGTTGGATTCGATCAAGAATGAGAAAATTCAACTAATTATCACCACACCTTCCGGCGAAGAATCCCGAGCCGACGGAATCTTTATCCGCCGCACAGCTTTGACTTACAAAATTCCGATTATTACGACAATAGCCGGTGCCAAAGCGACAGCAGCGGGAATTCGATCGCTCAAATCCCACCCGATGGAAGTAAAAGCAATTCAAGACTATTACCCGCAAATCTAGACTGCGAAACACCCTATGTTTAGGGTGTGCAGGGCGCACTATTAGTGTCAACTTAAGCTTTTAGTCCGCCAGTCCTCTCGCTCACCCGGCACTCCGCCAGGGAATGAATTCCCTGTCTTATAGCGAAAGTCCTCTCAAAGAGGACTGAAGAACTCATTAGTCCTCATAGCGAGGACTTTCGCTTGGAGGTTCTTGTTGAAACCCCTGCCGGACAGAGGGTTTAACGTTAAGTTTACACCAAGGACCGCGCACCTTATCCTAAACATAAGGTGCGCGTCACCAAAACCTAATCTGCATCGGAATCCAAAACTCCGCTAGACAGCATCAACCTCGGCCAAACTAACAAGAAAAAACCCATCCAAGCTAATAAAGGAAGCGCGACTAAAACAGTTATCCAAACAGTTTTTAATAAAAACCAACTACCGCTAATCAGGCTAGTACCAGTTAAAAGAATCGACCAAGGCTGACACCACCAAGGTTTGTAACTCCAAGGGCTAATAGCTTTTTGATCGGAAAGTTTTTTATCAGAAAGAGATTTCATATTTTCAGTTATTTTTTATGGAGAATAGTCTGGCTAGCTGGATTAACCGAAGTTAAACATTCATCACCTCTTCTGCTGTCAGGGTTAATTCGGGAAAAGTCCGCGACACAATTCGTTCACTGCCCTTGAACGCGCTTCTTTGATAGTTGCCCTCTGCATCTAAAAGGTGGACAAATACAGTTGGAATTTTGGGATTTCCCAGAAATTCCCTGCTACCAATTGCTAAATAATCGACAATCCAATACTCAGGAATTCCGAGGCGCCGATATTCGTCCAATTTGTCTATATAATCGTCCTCCCAATTTGTTGATGTTACTTCCACAGCCAGTTGAATTGGTTCTCGTAAGGCAGAATAAGCAGAACGGTTCGATCGCCACAAATCAGGCTCGATTACGCTGACATCCGGTCTCCGCCCTTGTTCGATGCCGACTTTACTTACAGTTCTGATAACGGCGGTATTTTTGACTACATAATTTAAACTTAGCCGTTTAATTTGATCTTTAAATGAGTCAGAGGTAAAATCAGCAACATCATCATGATTTCTTGTAGAATTTATCTCTACAATTTCTCCATTTACCAGTTCATAGAGTCCATCTTCTGGACATTCTACAAGGAATTGGTCAAACGTTAATTTCTGTGTGACTGTTGCAATCATAAGATTTATCCTTATTTTGCAGTAATACTATTAGTCTATATTACCACATACCGGAAGAAATTTGTTTTTTTGACGGCAGACATCCAATTCTCAAATCTAAAATATACAATCAAAAATCTAAAATCGATTCACGTAAATGGTAAAATGCGATCGCCCTAGCAATTTGCACTTAATTTTGTTACTGACTTGATACAGTAAAGTAACAAACCTAGAAATCGAGCCACTCCCAGGTCAACCCCGAACCATGAGACTAGACGAAGCCGTAGAATTTGCCGAAAACCCAGAGCCGCGCTGTCCCTGCGTCCTCCTGCTGGACACCTCCGGCTCCATGCAAGGCGCACCCATAGATGCCTTGAATGAGGGGCTGGAAATCTTTAGGAATGACCTAATTAAAGACGAACTAGCTAAAAAGCGAGTCGAAGTCGCGATTATTTCATTTGACAATCATATCAAAGTCGTGCAAGACTTCGTGACCGCCGACCAGTTCGAGACGCCACTGCTGACAGCTCAAGGACAAACCCACATGGGCGCAGGCATTCAGCAAGCGCTAGACACCATTGCTGCCCGCAAATCCGAATACCGCAACAACGGCATTACCTACTACCGCCCGTGGGTATTTATGATTACCGACGGCGAACCTCAAGGCGAATCCGACGATGTGGTGGAAATAGCAGCACAGCGGATTAAAGAGGAAGAAACTAACAAGCGCGTGGCATTCTTTGCAGTCGGAGTGGAAGGTGCTAATATTCCCCGTCTCGCGCAAATTGTCGAGCGCACGCCTGTAAAATTGAGAGGATTAGACTTTAGAGAGATGTTCATCTGGCTGTCGGCTAGTATGCAGAGAGTTTCTCACTCAAAAATTGATGAACAAGTAGCACTGCCACCACCCGGATGGGGAACTGTTTAGTTATTAGTTGGAAGTCATTGGTCATTAGTAAGTGACAAGCGCTAAGGTGCGGTGTGCATGGAGCCCTACATAATAAGTAAGGTGTGGTGTGCATCGCCACCTAATTAGGGATAAATAAACCCGTCCAGAGTTTGCATAGTTGTGAATTTACGAAGTTTTGAGTTAAAGAGTTATTAATGCAGAATTCATCCTTCAATTGGCAAGTTGTAGCGGCATCGGTGATAGGTACGAGCCACGAAAAAAGATCGCAGCCCTGTCAAGATGCCCACTGCTGGCGTCTCTTGCCGAACGGTGTTTTGGTAGCCGCAGTTGCCGACGGCGCGGGCTCTGCAGCACTCGCAGAAGTTGGGGCGAAAATTGCTGTGGAAGCGGTTGTTGAAACGATTTGCCAGCAACAGGAAAGGCTGCCTCAACATGACGACGAATGGCAAGTATTCTTGACAGCATCACTGCAAGTCGCGCGGGCGCAGGTGGAAGCAGAAGCGGCTGTGCGGGAAGTGGCTGCGAGAGATTTAGCCTGCACTTTAATTGCGGTTGTTGCTACGCCGGAATTAATCGCAGTTGCTCAAATCGGCGACGGTGCGGCGGTAGCAGGTGACAGTGTAGGAAATGCGATCGGCTTGACTGTACCTCCCTGCGGCGAATACATCAACGAAACTATCTTTTTGATTTCGCCGAATGCGATCGAAACAGCGCAATTTCAGGTACTGCGGGAAAAACTGCGGCACTTGGCAGTTTTTTCCGACGGCTTGCAAATGCTAGCTCTCAAAATCCCGGAAGGCACGCCGCACGGGCCGTTTTTTGCGCCTTTGTTTCGGTTTTCTGGCGAGTGGAAAGAAGAGGAAGATGCGAAACAGCAGTTAGAGTCATTTTTGCGATCGCCCCGCGTTTCCGAACGCACCGATGATGACTTAACTTTATTGTTAGCAACTTTTTCGAGTAATGTCTGATTTGTTCAAATCAACTTACAAAAGCCGGATAAAAAGTTATGACAGCTCCACGAATTAGTGCCAGAAGCTTGTTGCGAGAAACCTTTGCTACTACGGGGCCTCTATACGCTCCCCTGTTGATAATCAACTCTCCCAGTTTGATATTTGCCGCGCTCAATAGTTTGGGCAAGCTAGGTTCAGCAGGTGTTGCCTTCAATATTATCTACTGGTTCGTGGCACTTCCTTTGTTGTCGGGAGCCATGATTTTCTACACTTACCGAATTTTGACAAAAAATAACGTAACTGTGGGTCAGGCTTTCAATCAAGCAAACAGAAGATTGCTGCCACTCATTGGGGTTTATATTATGTGTTTCCTGCTGGTGTTCGCTGGCTGCATTGCACTAATAATTCCCGGGCTTTATGTATCATATCGCTTAATATTTTCATTGTACGCTACCGTCATTGATAACTCTTCGGTGATCGACAGTCTTAGCAGCAGTTGGGAATTAACTAAAGGGCGCTGGTGGCTGGTGTTTCGATCGTATTTTCTGATACTTTTTGTTGTTTTCGTGCCAATATTGTTGATTGTCCTATTAATCAGTTCGACGGGAAATTTGCTAGCATCTAAGCTTGTGGCTAATGTACTCGGATTTTTAGCCGGACTGTTGATGAATGTTTATTTGGTTTTATTGTACCTGCGCCTGCGGGCATCGGCAGCAACTATTCAATAGACATCTCCTAAAAATCAAGTCAAGGGCTGTCAGGATACCTACCCCAGAACAATTGTTGGAAATGTCTAATGAGCGGTGAAAATTTGGCGCGGTTCTATAATAAAATCGAGGTGTCAACAATTCTGCTTTAGTTTGTACAGTAGGTCGTCGTTTGCAAGCACAAGAGATTAAGGATAAGCTCAACTCCCTAATTAGCGCAGCAGATCCAATAGATCCCAGTTTGGCGAGAAGATTGGATGAAATCAATCGCTGGGTGAAAGATGTTAAACCCGGTTCGCTAACTGCTAAAAAATTTGTGATGGCTTTTTTGCTGCAGCTTATCCGAGATTCTCAGGTTTGGCTGGCCGTTCAATCTCTACCTTCAGAAATAGACAAAAAAGCCGCTTTTGAGTTAATGACTCCTGGGGAAAGGTATTGGTACAGCTATCTATTTCCTAAATGGCTGAGCGAAACCGATCGCAAATTTTACATCTGGAAACAAAAACTAAAAGCCGGTAAATTCGATCCGGGTGACGATCTCGTCATTCGTGCGATCGCAGCCCGAATTGTCGATCGCCAAGGCACTGTTTTGTATCGATATGTTGCCGATCTTTCTATGGCAACCGATTCCATCGTTAGCAGCCGCCAACAGCAGCCCCTCTGCATTCAAGTGACTACTCTTTCGGATGAATTCTCTGAACAAAAATATCAGAATTGGCAACAAACTCTTCAAGATTGGGGGATTGACAGAGGATTATTTTTAAGTTATGATAAAAATGATGCAAATTTCTTGAACCAGTTAGTTAACATTGCATTATATAATAGTGATAATTTGCCCGCAGGTCGTTACCTCAAGTTCCCGTAAATCACGCAGATATGCTGCTGAGAATAGTTCGACTGCTCCCAACTCGGTGAAAAAGAAATTTTGACTAACTCACATATTGCACAATTCTCGATAATGCCAACAGCCTAGTCCCCAGAAAGCTTCCCGCAAAAGGGAAGGCGGAGCAAGATTCTTCCTCCCCTTTTCTGGTTCCGGGAGGGGTCTGCCAGACGGCGACAACAGGTGCTGGATACGAAGGCTAAGCAACGGGAAGATTTACCGCAGCAATCAATAAGAGTGAAATAACTAGCAACTCGGCCTAAATTGAATTGAGATTTGATTTAATCGCCGTGAATTGTTGGAAATCAAATCAAATTACATCAAAATCAAATACTATGACTGTACAAGGTACGAACGCAGTTGAAAATAACTTGCAGAAAGTCTGGGAAGAATTGGAAGCCGCCAGAATAATGCAGGATGAATGGATGAATTACGGGGTAGATTTTGTAGATTTGTATGTGGAAGATGCGGGCGGTGATTGGTTGGAAAAGTGGGGTAAATGTGAAGAAGAATTAGAGCGAATTAAACATAATGTAGATATTGAAGCAGTCAAAGCAGCGATCGACATTCCCAGCTTTCAGCAGACAAAACTGCTGGAAATCGCCTTGAATTGCCGTTACTATACCAGCGATTACTCGGATCGGCCCGAGGAGTCTCCCGCTTGGCAAGACGTTAAGTACAAACGGCTGTCACTCTTAGGCGGAGCGATTTTCGGTGCTGTTGTTACCGATTACCTGTACCGCGAATATCCAGAACTCGCTCCAGATGCGATCTCAACTTTAAAAGCTCGTTTAGCAGACCCGAAAAAACTGGCGGAATTTGCACAAAATTTGAAGTTAAACCAACTCGGTTGGCGGGTATGGAATCGGAAACAAACAGACGAAAGCGAGTACAATAGATTGCTTTCGGAGACTTTTGAGGCTTTGTTTGGCGCGATTTACTTGGAGTTTGAACGGGAGTTTTTCCGTGGGGGAAACTGGCTGATTCAGCACTTGATTGAACCAATTGTTAGCCAGCAGGGGGATTTAACTCAGCGGCGACAAATAGGGCCCGAAAACGAGCTGAAACGGCGGGAAATTCTGGGTGCGGATATTCTAGAGGCGATCGCGATCGACTATTTGTACAACCGCTTTCCCGAACGCAGCGCCAGCCAGCTAACTCGCTGGAAAAATATGTTAGTGGCTAAAAAGATTTTTCCCAAAGACTTTAAGGCAAAATTAGGCAGTCATTACCTAGAGTTGGAGAGCAATTTCTCGCGTACCCGCGACTGGTTGGTGGATAACTTTATCAAAAGTGCAGTTGACGAACTGCTAGAGGAAAGCGACACTCAACCAGAATATCTGATTGACAGTGCGAACCCCGAATCGCTGCCAGAATTGGTCAACCGGATTACAGACAAAAAGTGGAAAAATGAATTTGTGAGAGTTGTCAGCATTTTGCAACCGGCTGACGAACTTTTGCTGCTGATGCAACAAAAATTAGACAGTATGGCGGCTAAAGATGAAACTTTGCAGCAGTTGCTAATCTGGGCAAATCACAAGTCTCAGTTAGTGCAAAGGAATTTTAAACCAGTCGAAAATCGCGCTTTTTATGTAGCCTTAGTTTGCGTCCTCGATTTTGCTTTGACTCGCGTCCTAGATCCGAGTCAGAAGTTTGATAGATCGAAAGTTCGCAAGTTTCGGAATTGTTTGGCAAAGGCTGGAAAAAATGTAGAATTTGCAGATGTTAACGAGTCTCTGAAATTGGCTTTTGATAATAATGATGTGGCGGGTATTTTGGTTGGCATTTGGGCGCTGGATATTGAACCAGAAATTAAACAACTGCTGGCACAATTTCAGACTGAGATGCCTGATTTGCAAAACTGGAAAAACTGGCGCAAAGAGTTCGGTAGCTGTTGGCTGGCAAAATTCAAAACTGCGATCGGCTACAATCGAGACTTTCGCCCCCAACAGAAAACTTTGCTGAAACAGTATTACTATGCCCACAACTTGCTGGTGGAATGCCTCAACAGCGATAATTGTCAGGTGACACCTGCCGTCAGACAAAAAATTGAGGATAAAATGTTGTTATTGTCGGTGGATTTGAAGCTGGTTTATATTTAATTTTGATAGCGCGGACGGGCGGGACGCCCATCCCACCAACAGCAACAGGGCTTACCCACTTCCACCCAAGAAACCGGGTTTTTTACCGAATCTGCGGGCTGCAACGCCTCTTTTGGTGAAAAACTCGGTCTCTCGTCACCGATGCCTAAGTCATAACAAAGTTGACACTCCCGGGCCTAAAGGCGGGGGGATTCTTGGTTCTGGCGACATACCTTAAAACTATCTATCCTTGCGGCAATACTTAAACCAAATATCCGTTCAAAGGAACCAAATATCGAGCCTAATTTAGTTAGTCCCAGAGGGTTTTATCTCCCCAAGCGTTCGAGAATTACTTCTCATGTTACCGGATGCCCTACGGTACGTTTTAACTTCCAAAAATTTACTTTTCTGGTTTTGGCTTACGTTAGTCAGCCTAGCTATGTTTTTCGTGGTTTTCGCCACCCACTAACCATTATTGTTTTCCGACCAGTCGTTTGAGCTTGGTGTCTCATGTGTATCGGCGGTTATTCTACCTGTGGTATAAGTGTCATTGTACTCTACCTTAAATAGAAGGCAAGGAAATTTGAAAAATAGATACTAACGCAACTAAACGATTCAAACAAAAATCGGCAATCAATTAAAGCCTTCCTATAAGGACGGGGCTTTAGACCCAATTATTTTGGTAAGATTTAATGGGCAAGTCAAATTTATTGAGTGATGGCTTCCAAATCCTGTATCCCCTAACGGAATTATATGCAGTTGCAGCGCCAATTTAGCGGACAACTGATTGCGATCGACACCAAAACCGCGATCGCCAGTGGCGGTGAAGGTCGCATCTACCCGATCGCCCAAGACTCGTCCCTTGTAGCAAAAATCTACCACAAACCGACAGACGAAGACGGCGACAAACTCACAGTCATGTTCAGTATGCCGCCGGATGCGCCGATCGCGGAACCCGGGCACGCTTCCATTGCTTGGCCGATCGATTTGCTGCATACTGTGGGCGGGCGAGAAAAAATTGTCGGTTTTGTGATGCCGCGCGTCAACAAAGTGATGCCGGTACACACTTTTTACACTCCCAAAACGAGGCGCGAACAAAAACCTCTATTTAGCTATCTTTACCTCCACCGTACCGCCAGAAATCTCGCCTCGGCTGTAAATGCCCTCCACGTCAGGGGTTACGTCATCGGCGACGTAAACGAGTCGAACATTCTGGTGACGGATACGGCGTTGGTAACGCTGGTAGACACGGATTCGTTTCAAGTCCGCGATCCTTATACGGGTTACGTTTATCGGTGTCCCGTGGGGAAACCGGAGTTTACGCCGCCGGAGTTGCAGGGGCAGACTTTCCGCGATATCGATCGAGCTCCAGAGCACGATTTGTTCGGTTTAGCAGTATTAATTTTTCAATTGCTGATGGAAGGTACGCACCCGTTTTCGGGAGTTTATCTCGGTAGCGATGAACCACCGCCTTTGGAAGCGAGAATTCGATCCGGCCATTTCCCTACAGGTACGAAGCGGATTCCCTACCGCCCGATGCCGGCTGCGCCTCCTTTTGAGATGCTGCATCCGCGGCTGCGGCAGATGTTTATCCGCTGTTTTGAGGAAGGGCACGGCAATCCTTCGGCGCGCCCGGATGCGAAAACTTGGGTGAATGCGATTCGGGAAGCGGAAGATGCTTTGGTTACTTGCAGCAAAAACACTCAGCATAAATACGGAAATCATCTCAGTCGGTGTCCTTGGTGCGATCGGGCAAAACTCCTCAAAGGGCGCGATCCGTTTCCTTCGCGGCAAGCAGTCAACAACGGATTGCACTTGCAGCCCGCGAAAACCAAGCGTAAAAAGCCCCAACCGCCGCCCGTCGTGATGCAGCCGGCAGTGCGCCGGCAACAGCCCTCCACGGGGCTGTCGCGCCCTATCGGCCAGTACGCAGTGCCCTTGCTGCCGATGCCGATGTCTCCTCGGAGTCGGACTCCTGCGCCTCAGCTTCCCGTGGGCAAGTTTGAGCGCATTGTTCAGGATGCTGCTTGGGGAGGTGTTTGGGGCAGTTTGTGTTTGGCGGCGATCGGGGGGATTTATTCGGTAATAGCTGAGGGCGGCGGCGCTATTTTGGGGGCGATTTTTGTTGGTACGATTTGGGGCTGTTTTTTTGGGATGATGTGGGGCGTTTTTACTTTGGCGCCGAATCAGATTTGGCGGAAGTGGGGCGGAGTTGTGGTGGGGGCGGCTTGGGGGGCTTTTTTGTTGGCGGCGATCGGCGGTGCGGTGTTTGGCGCGATTAATAGCACTCCGGGAATCGGGGAGAGGATTTTGGCTGGGGCGGGGGTTGGTGCCGTCTGGGGCTGTGTTTGGGCGAGTTTTCGGCCTCCTCTGGCGCTGCCGGCAGGGAGGGTGTGGGGCCGGCGCGGAGGGTATTTGGGGGCCGTCTGGGGCTCGTTTGTGGGGACTCTGGCTGGTGTTTTGTTGGGCGCTGGGTTGGTGGTTTGGCAGCAATACGGTGTCCAGATGCGGCCGGTGAATGAGTTTGCGGGTTTGTTGCTGGGTGTGGCGATCGTGGCGGCTGGTGTGGGTTCTGTTGGAGGTGTGGTTTCTGGGGGTTTGTTGGGTTTTTGCGGGTTTTCGCCGAAGTTGCCGATTTCGTTTCAGCCTTCGGGCTTGAAGGGTGGGTCTTTGGGGGCGATTTGGGGAAGTTTTTTGGGGACTTTGGCGGGCGCTGTGTTGGGGGCGGTGGTGTCTGCGATGTTTCCGGCTGTTAGCGCTGGAGTGCCGGTGGAGTTGGGGCCTGTGGCGGGGGCGATCGTGGGGGCTGGTTTGGGGGCGATTTGGGGGGTGGTTTCGGGTACTGTTTGGGGGGCTTTGGGCAAGTGGTGAAGAAAGAAGCAACGATGTAAATTTGCAATCGCAGATATTTCTCTGCAAGCTATTACCCAAGCGCCTCAACAAAGCGTGCGATTTCCAGCGCTTGACGTTTCGGGCCCGCACATCGAACAGAACCTCTACTTGAATTTAACTTAGTCTTAACTTAAACTTAACCTGAATTCCCTAGTAAGTCTAGCGACTAACCGGAGTTAGATTGAGTCAGCCTGCCACGCCTGGGAATGCGTGCGCGTGAAGAGCTAGTTCTAGTAGGAGTACAGGCAATGAGTTCTATCTTTTTCAGCCCCAACGATTGGCAAACAGTCACCTTTAGGCTGACGGCTGCACTACTGGTAGGCTTCGCGATCGGCATGAACCGCCAGCAGCCAGGTAGACCAGCAGGTTTAAGAACCTTTATGATTGTGAGTCTAGGCGCAGCTATATTTGTAATGATTCCTTTGCAGATGGATGGCGACAGCACCTTTTCCTCTTCCAATGCTTTGAGCCGAACTATCCAAGGAGTTGCCACAGGGGTAGGCTTTCTGGGGGGCGGAATCATTCTGCAACAAACTCAATACCCAGTGGGTAAAGCTGAAGTAAAAGGATTAACTTCCGCCGCAACTATTTGGTTGGCTGCCGGATTAGGTGCAGCGGCAGGCTGCGGTTTGTGGGTGATGAGTTTGATAGGAACGCTGTTTGCACTCTTGGTTTTGAGTGGCGTCAAACGGCTTAAGAAGTCTGCCTTGATTCGTGCTTATGCTAACAGCCAAGCCAAAACACGAGTCAAAGATGCCGCCTCAGTGCAAGATCGGCAGCCAGAATAACTGAGCTTTCCTTTTAAAAAGTACAAGATATACTCACCACGGTCAAAGACAATGGTGAGTAGCTGAGTACCTTTTGCGGTTAATTGCTCTGGCTTGAAGCTCCGAAATTTTTAGGTTAAAATAGAATTCAAATCTTGTTTATGGGTGAGAGGAGCCTGAGTAAGTAAGTCCGATATTGCTGTCTTAAACCCCGAAAAATCGGAGCAATACTTAGAATATAAACAATTCTTTTTGCCATACTCTTTGAACTAGGTTTCAAGCCAGAATTGCGCTATCAAACAAATCCCGATACAGGAAAATGTGAGTTGTAAGCTTTTCTCAAGCCAATTTTTACTTGAGATGACAGTGACAATTCGGCTTTTCAATCAAAGACTCAACCAACGCATTCAAAGCAACCGCCGCCAACAACCCGCCGCCAAAAGTCCCGACAGTCGTAACATAAGCAACGCCCGATCGCACTAACCGCCGTTTTGCCACCGGAGAATGACTAAAACCGATCGGCATACCAACTACCAAAGCCGGTTGCAGTTGCCCGCTCTCGATCGCCTCGCAAACGGCCATCAGCACAGACGGCGCATATCCTATCACCAATATACATCCCTTTTCGAGTTTCAACAACTTTTCAAACCACTCACGCTGCTGCCAGAATTCCTGTTCCGCTTCCGCCGCAGCATTGATGTGCGGGTCATCAATTAAAGTTGCAATACTTGTTCCCAAATGCGCCAATCTTGTCCGATCCAAAGCCGCAAAAACAGGCGGCACATCAGCCACAATTTGACACTGATTTTTCAAAGCTTCCCGCGCCGATTTAATCGCCGTTTTGCTCAACTTCACAAACGGCAGCAGCGAACAATCACCGCAGGCTAACACCAGTTTAGAAAGCAAGTCTACCTCAATTTCCGAGCGATCGGCCAAATCCGGCAATAAATGCTGCAACGACTCCCCAAAATCCTCCGGGTGAGTGTGCGCCCCCGCATCCCAACCCTCCCAAAGTTGTTCCAACTCATCCAACCCCCCCTCAGTTTCCGCCTGCAACAGCCTTAATTGCGCCAGGGCGTCGGCTTGCACCGCTTGACAGGAAATATCCCGCCCCAGCAATCCTTCCAGCGCCGAAGCCGTTTCTCTGAGGCGAACAATTTGCTGAATAACCGACAGATATTGCCGTTGCAGAGTCGCCATCAGCGCGTCAGGCGAAGCATCCGCGTCTGTTTCTAATAGTTTGCGGATGTGAGACAGTTGAAAGCCTTGCTGCTTGAGTGCGACTATTCTTTGCAGTCTTTGCACATCGCTGCGGGTATACAATCTATAGTTAGAGGTCGATCGTACCGCCGGAGATAGCAGCCCCAAAGCGTGATAATGTCGCACCATCCGAGGGGTAATTGTGCCTTTTACCGCTTCTGTAAGTTGTTTGATTGTCAGGTATTCTTGCATTAAATTTTTGGATTTTGGAATTGTATATTTGGTTCTCGAATTCACCCAGAGTCCGCCGGGGAATCAACTCCCCGTCTCATAGCAGAAGTCGGTTAAAACTCACATTTTGTACCAATATCAATTACTTGTTTAGGAACAGGCAAGATGCCTGTCCCACAAGAGATCAATTTTATTGTGGAACAGGCATCTTGCCTGTTCTTGAGAATCGTGCAACATCTCAGTTAAAACCGACTGAAAGATTAAATTCAATTCTCAGCTATCTTCAGTCCTCTTTCAGAGGACTTGCGCTATGAGACAGGGAATTCATTCCCTGTCGGACTGTCGGACTCTGGGACTCAACGAGGGGCGAGTTGATGCTGGATTTATTTGGGTTTCACTCTTGACATTGACATTAATGTCAAGGTTTAGGGTAAAGGAGTCATTCTACCAAATCAAATTTTCCCAATGACTCCCAATTCCCTCCCAATCTCTCGCCTCTGGCGCGTCGCCGAAGAACATCCAGATGCTGTGACTGCCGCCCTGTGCGGAATTCTAGTAATCTTGGGTTCGCTAGCCCTGCAATTCGGCTGGCTGGGTGTAGCCGTGTTAATCTTACCCGCAGCTTATGTTATCGGCGGCTATTCCAGTACCCGCGAAGGCTTAACTACGCTTTTTCAAGAACGCGAATTAGATGTAGATTTGTTAATGATTGTTGCTGCTTTGGGCGCGGCGGGTTTGGGGCTGTGGCGGCAAGAATATCATTTAATTGTTGACGGTGCGGTGTTGATTTTAATCTTTGCAATTAGCGGCGCGCTTGAAGGTTATGCTATGCAGCGGACTGAACGCAGCATCCGCAGTTTGATGAGTTTGACTGCGGATACTGCTAGGGTGGAAATGTACGGCGGGGAACGGTTCGTTGCGATCGACAAATTGGAAATTGGCGATTACATTTTAGTCAAGCCCGGAGAAATCATCCCCACAGATGCGATAATTATTGAAGGCTACAGTGCGATCGATCAAGCCTCGATTACCGGCGAATCGATGCCCGTGGAAAAAACCAGGGGCGATGAAGTCTATGCAGGTACAATTAACGGTGTCGGCGCGCTGAAACTAGAAGTTCATAAAACTCCAGAAAGCAGCTTGATTCAGCGAGTGATTCGGCTGGTTCAAGAAGCGCAAACAGCAGCGCCGCCTTCTCAAATGTTTGTAGAAAAATTCGAGCGCGGTTATGCCAAATTAATTGTCGGTTTAGGCGTGCTGCTGGCAACTTTGCCGCCCTTTGTGTTGGGCTGGAATTGGGAAGAGACAATCTATCGGGCGCTGATTTTCCTAGTAGTCGCATCCCCCTGCGCGCTGATGGCTTCGATTATGCCGGCGCTGCTTTCGGGAATTGCTAATGGGGCGAGACAGGGGATTTTGTTTAAAAGTGGCGCGCAATTAGAGATGATTGGTAAAGTCAGGGCGATCGCCTTTGACAAAACCGGAACACTCACCACGGGAAAACCTGAAGTTATCCAAATTGTACCAGCAGCCGGATATACTGAAACAGAAGTTCTGCAATTGGCAGCAGCCCTAGAAGCTCATTCCGAACACGCGATCGCCTCTTCAATTGTCTGCGCCGCCCAGCAGCAACAGTTACAATTGTCAACCGCTACGGATGTACAAGCAAAAATCGGTCAAGGAATTGTCGGCAAAGTCAACAATCAAATCATTGCCATTGGTAAAGCCGAGTTTGTCGAAGCAACTTCCGAATTAGGTCACATCAGCCACCAGTTGCAAGCCGAAGGGAAAACCGTTGTTTGGGTGGCAAAGGGCGCTCAACTTTTAGGAATCATTGCAGTAGCAGATACCCTCCGGCCCGAAGCAGCAGCAACGGTAAAACGCTTGCAAAAATTAGGCGTAGAACATATAATTATGCTAACCGGCGACAACGAGCAAACAGCTCAACACATCGCCCGTCAACTAGGCATCAATGAAGTGTACGCCGAACTTTTGCCAGAAGACAAAGTGCAGGCAATTAAACAACTGCAAACCCAGTATCAAACTGTAGCAATGGTAGGAGACGGCATCAACGACGCCCCCGCCCTCGCTCAAGCTTCCGTGGGAATTGCGATGGGTATTTCCGGGAGTGATGTTGCTTTAGAAACTGCTGATATCGTATTAATGGCAGATAAATTAGAGCAACTAGCTAAAGCAATTAGTTTGGGCCGCCGCGCTCAAAATGTTGTCAAACAAAACATTGTTTTTGCACTCAGTTGCATTGTGCTGTTGTTGGCGGCTAATTTTTTCGGAAATATCACCCTGCCTTTAGGCGTCATCGGTCACGAAGGCTCTACAGTAATAGTAACCTTAAGCGGTTTGCGACTGCTGAGGAATTATACATGAAAAACCGCTAAAGTCGAGGCTGAGCAAGAGTAAAATGCGTTCTCAGGCAGAGTCCATTGGTGACACTTTAACGTTAAACTAACCGTCTCTCTTGTTTATATCGAAGCCTAGATCCCCCCTAACCCCCCTTAACAAGGGGGGGACAAGATTCTTCTCAAAGTCCCCCTTCTTAAGGGGGATTTAGGGGGATCGAGACTCAACAACAAGCGACATTTATTATGAGTTCCAGTCTTAAGCTGTTACCAATTGGCAGAGCCTGGGAACGAGAATCCGATCCGCGTTCATCTGCGGTTAAAAATTCAAAATATTAAGAAAAAATACAATTGGGTTTTTGTCACTCAAAACACGCTAGGGTCAAAAGTATAGAATCATACCCAAATCAGAAATTGCTCGACACTGCAATAAAAATTAACCTAGAACAAGTCTAGAAAATGGTATTGAACTGATTGCACCAAGAGCAATGGAAAACAAGTTTTCTGTTGGAGGCAATATGAACGAAAATGTCATTGGGGCCACGCGGAACGTTGCAATTGTTGGCCCTTATTTAAGCGGTAAAACCGCACTGCTGGAAAGTTTGCTGTCGGTGACAGGGACAATTACCCGCAAAGGAAATGTCAAAGATAGCAACACAATAGGTGATAGTTCGCCGGAAGCGCGCGATCGCCAAATGAGCGTAGAAGTAAACGCTGCCACCGCTGAATATGAAGGCGTCCGCTTCACATTTCTCGACTGTCCGGGCTCAGTAGAATTTGCCCAAGAAACTTACAATGCGCTGATTGGTGTGGATGCGGCGATAATTGTTTGCGAACCAGTTGCCGATCGCACTTTAACCCTCGCACCCCTGTTTAAATTCCTCGACGATTGGGAAATTCCCCACTTAGTTTTCATCAACAAGATCGATCGAGCTTACACAGACGAAACTACTTGCGGCACCAACTTCACCCAGGTGATCGACGCGCTCAAATCCGTTTCCAGCAGACCGATCGTACCTCACCAATATCCGATCGGCAAAAACGAACAAATCATCGGTTTTATCGACTTAGTAACCGAACAAGCTTACCACTACCATCCGGGCGCCGCCGCAGATCCCGTCCCGCTTCCAGAACACCTCAAAGCACAAGAAAGCGCAGCGCGGCAGCAAATGCTCGAAGAATTGGCGAATTTTGACGACCATTTACTCGAAGAATTGCTCGAAGAAATCAATCCCGACGCCGAAGAAATTACCCGCGATTTAAAGATGGAATTAGGCGCAGATTTAATTGTGCCAGTATTCATCGGCATCGCCGAACAAGATTTCGGCGTGCGACCTCTGCTGGAAGCTTTGCTGAGGGAAGCGCCGACACCGGAAACTACAGCCGATCGCCGCGGTATTATACAAAGTGAAAACAAAGTTCTGGCTCAAATCCTCAAAACCTATTACACGCCGCAGGGAGGCAAACTATCGTTAGTGAGAATGTGGCGGGGGACGCTGGCAGACGGAGCAAATTTGAACGGCGTTCGAGTTAACGGTTTGTACCGCTTGACCGGCCAGCAAACGCAAAGTTTGAATGCCGCCAGCGCCGGGGAAATTGTGGCTGTGGGAAGGCTAGAAGGCTTGAAAACAGGCGATACGCTGGGTTCGGAGGAAGAATTGCCAAAAGCCGAAATCATCCCGCCTGTCTACGCACTGGCGATCGTCCCAGAAAAGCGCAACGATGAAGTTAAGCTGAGCTCCGCTTTAGCTAAATTGCTAGAAGAAGACCCATCTTTAGTCTGGGAACAGCACGGCGACACTCACGAAATTATACTTTGGGGTCAAGGCGAAATCCACCTGAAAGTAGCCTTAGACAGGTTGCGCCGCAAGTATAACTTGCCGATGGTAACTCACTTACCGCAAGTGCCGTACAAAGAAACCATCCGCAAACCTGCATCTTCCATCCACGGGCGCTACAAACACCAAAGCGGCGGACACGGACAGTTTGGCGACGTGTACCTCGACCTTCAACCGCAGCCTCGCGGAGAAGGTTTCACCTTTAGCGACAAAATAGTCGGTGGCGTCGTCCCCAAACAGTACATTCCCGGCGTGGAAGTGGGAGTGCGCGAGTATTTGGACCGCGGCCCGCTGGGTTTCCCGGTGGTAGACGTAGCGGTGACGCTGACGAACGGTTCCTACCATTCTGTGGACAGTTCCGAACAAGCTTTCAAGCAAGCGGCGCGTTTGGCGATGCAGGAGGGAATGGCGAAGTGCGAACCGGCATTGCTGGAGCCGATCGCCAAAGTTGAAATCTGCGCTCCGAACGAGTGTACATCAAAGGTGTTGCAGTTGGTCAGCGGACACCGCGGCCAAATTCTGGGCTACGAAGGTAAAAAAGGCTGGAAGGGATGGGATGCAGTTTCTGCTTATTTGCCGATCGCAGAAATGCAGAATTTGATCGTAGAATTGCGATCGCAGACAATGGGAGTAGGATTTTTTAATTGGGAGTTCGATCGATTGCAAGAAGTGCCGGAACCTTTAGCTAAGCGGGTTTTGCTAACAACTGGCGGCAATGGAAATGGTAACGGTAAAAGTTAGATAATTGTCTTAAAAAACCCGGTTTCTTGAAGAAACCGGGTTTTTGCACGAGTTGCTATTAAAGTTTATTGGGCCCACTTCCCATTTCTGGGATTATTGAGTTAACTTACTTAAAGCTGAAATAATATTCTCAGCTAGCATTAACGCAGTTCTCGCTTCTCTTTGTAAGTTAAACATAGTATCTTCATAATCAGCTTTATTCCTAAGTTCTCTCAATCTGCTTAAATTTTCACCTATTTTGACCATATTTTTCAGTTGAGTTGGGTGGTATATAAATTCTTTTGCTACATATTGATGTTCGTTGATATCGCGATTCTTACGAAAAAGTCTTGGGTCTTTTTCAATGTCGCGTAAGTAATTTCGCGCTAGGCAAAATGTCGAATAGTATGCTCTACTTATCGCCGATCGCAACTTGGCTTCCCTGTTACCTGAACAGTCACTATTTGTGGCAGCTAATTCTTGAGCTAAATTCAAATATTCAGACCAATCAAATCTCATTTTATTCCCATTCAAGCCTAATATGTAAATCATTTTTGGGGGCAGCTCTTTTAGCTTCGAGCCACCAACTATCATCAAGGATGTTTAACTTTGCAAAAGCTTCCTCGACTTCGAGTTTGGTGTAAATGGTAATCCACACCGATCGCCAGTTGGCAATTTCTGGATCTGTTTTCACTTCCAAGCCTAATCTTGCCGTAGGAAATATCGCTAGAATGCGATCGCAAGCTTCCAAAATCAAAGGTGCGATCGCTTCTTGCTCCATGATGATTTGAAAACTTTCTATAGGATTTTCAACCGCGTACAGGCTTTGGATTTTATTAAAAGATGCAATTAAATTTTCAAAGGCTTTAGCTATTTCTGGGGGATTTTCCATTTCTTCAGGCGGCTGAGGAAAGGAAGGTCTTAAATTTATAGCGTCGGTGCTGTAAATGATGTCACTTGTCTCGTTGTAGCGTTTGTCTTTTGATTTTACTTCGTACTGATATTGTAAGTCGAGGCGTTCTTTTCTGTAAATTTCGTTCAGAGTGTTGTTTTGTTCTGCTAATTTTTCTAAAGCCAATATCTCACGACTTATATTCTCTTCCAACTCGCCAAGCTGGACAGATGAATCTAGTTTAGCTAAAGCAGCACCAAGGGCTTGCAGACTAATAATATCTCTTGCTTTCATAATGGTCGATGGTTTGGAAGTTAGGGATTAACTTTACCAGTAATCGTGAAACCTGTCTGGACATTGTAGCAGATTTGGCGGTTGAATGCACATTGGGTTCGTAGTGGCGGGTTCACCAACAATCTATAACGATGACCAACAATCTATATAAACCCGCCCCCACCCCACGGTAAATCTGAATGTACATTTCGATTTACCGTGGGGAGAGGGCGGGTTTTCGAGATTGTTTGTTTGAGGCGATTATGGTTGGTGAAACCCGCCCTTACGGGCATTATGTCAATTTTTAATCGCCGATGTCTAACGCCGAAAAATGCGCGAGCACACACCTATAATTGCCCATGTCAGGAGGCTAGCAGCTATCCCTGATAGAATGCTAAATCCCATAATCACCCTCAGTCCCGAACCCGGATCAAAAATGGGCATGAGCGTATTTATGGCATAATTGATATTAGGGTTTGCTTCTATTTCCGTTTTAAAACCGGCGGCTGCAGAAGCTACAGTCCCGGCAGTTGACAGCCCGACTCCGACAATGCCGACTACTTCTTGAAAAGTGCGATCGCTCTCAGCCTTTCTAATTTCAACCGTACCTCTAATTGTATCAGTCAGACTCTGCAAAATTTCCAAACAAGGACGAAAATTGTCAATATCTTTTTTAATCTGCTTGGGATAGTGTTGTTTGGCGCGATCGCAAAAATCCTGCAAAAACTTCAAATCGTCAGTAGGTCTAGCCTTGGCTTTAATTTCTGCCAGCTTAGCCTCATACTTCTCAATATTAACTTCAATCGTACTGTATTGCAACTCCAAATAATTAAGGTCGATCGCAAACTCAGATAATTTTCCCATCGCCTCCAGCAGTTTCTTGAGATTGAGTCGAGAAGTATTTCTCATCCCCACAATTTGGTTGTAATTACGCATCAACCGTTCTTTTAGCAGTAGACTGTTTTCATAAGCCCAGATAATTTTATGGCGGAAGCACAGCAAATCCAGCCAACTAACATAAAAATCCCTAGCCCATTCCTGACAAGCCGCTTCATCGGGATACAAAATTACCAGCAGTTGACAATTATCCTCAATCTTATCGCCCCAAAACTCAGCTACTTTCCCACCTAAAAACCGACCGCTTCCTTGAGAAACACCATCTTTTTCAAACAAACACTTGTAAACCTGTTTTGCAAGTTCTGCCGCTTCCAAGTCAGTCCCCGATTCCAGCCAACCCGAAAGCATCCAAGTTTTGCCGATATTTTCCAACTTCGGTGGTTGGGGAATTAAATATTGCAAACTTTCAATCAGTTTAATAACTTGGTCAGGTTGATACTTATCATCAACGTAGCCGTCAAATAAAAGTTGATAATTATCGCTAACATTCCAGCGGCGGTAGCGGCCCTTGACTTGATGGTTATTCAGGTTCCCTGTAAAAGGTAAATCGGCTACTGCTTCCTCATGTAGCGCCAGAAACTTTTGTTTTTGTTCAGGGGTAAAGGAAACATTCAGCTTTTTGTGCAATTGTGCAGACAAACTCGCTAAAAATCTGCGGTAAACTTTCCGAGTTTCCGATTCGCCGACACCCAACCCTTGTTTGAGAGTGTAGCTAAATAAATTCAGGGTAGGGTCAACTAATTTGAGCATAAAATATGTGATAAATGTCGCTTGTTGTCGAGTCTCGATCCCCCTAAATCCCCCTTAAGAATGGGGACTTTGAGAACACTTTTATATCCCTCTTACAAATCATGACTTGGAACACTCTTGTCCCCCCCTTCTTAAGGGGGGTTAGGGGGGATCGAGAGGACTAAAACCTCAATCGATAAACCCGTTCAACCAAATCACTAGCCTTTCCCAACAACCTCTTCGCCATACTCTGCGGATTAGAATTAGTCAAAGGAGGAGCCAAAAAATTATTATAATCATCAGTCTGCCGCGAAGGAGTATTTTCATCTAACTCAGGAAGAAACTTATTCTTTTCCTCCGATTCATCAAGTTCCTGCAATTCCTTGTAAGCCTTCTTAAAATCTTCATAAAAAACAGCATTTTTTTGAGCTATACTAATAAGTGCAGACGCTTTTTCTAACTCGCCACTAGCCAAAGCCTCGCCAACTTCATTCACTTCTGCTATCAACTCAGGTGAAAGAGGTTCTTCAAATCTGGCAAGGGAGATTAAAAAAGCTTTGGGCGCAAACAGATCAAATCCTGATAAAGTAGATTCTTGATAAGTCATGTTAGTTTAGCCGTTGCCGGTGATGGTGAAAGCAGCCCAGTGGTAGGGATGGTTATAAGGTTTCTCTTCTATTTTAGCTAAATTTTCTTGCAGGCGCGAAGCTTCCATTTCAAAGAAGAATATGCTTTTAAAATTAGCCTCTCTCAGCAAAGGCAGCAACTCTCCGGCGTACCACTCGCCTAGCTTACCATTCGTGAGTTCTCTGAGCCAATCTTTTGCTTGTTGCAGGGCGAACGGCGGCTGGATTCCCTGCTTCCATAACTGGTAGAAATAAATCATTAACAAAGCGCTAGAACGTTCGTCCACTCGCCACAGTGTGCTGATAATATAATTAGTCTCCGGCAAAAAGCCGCTGGCTATGCCCACGAATTCATCGATTAACTCGCCTTTCTTGGTAATGCCGGTTTCGCAAGCGCTGAGGCAGACTAGGTAATAATTGACAAGTTTTAACTGTAAAATGTCGGTCAATGTCAATTCTTCGTCTTTGGCTAACATTAACGCCGAAGCCTCGGATTTTTCGGTGTTGTGGTAGGCGTGACCTGTATAATGAAAGATGCCGCTATTGGCTTTTAGTGCTTCAATAATTGCGCTTTTAGTGGTTGCATTGGAGGCGCGCTCAGTCTGGTTAATTTGACAGATTGCCGCTGCTTCTATTTGGGTGAATTTTAAGGCGCTTTTGCCTTGTGAGTGCTCTACCATCAGCAGTGAATTTGGCGCAGTTGCGGTGGGGTTTTGGTGTTGCTGTTGGATGGCAATTTGTGCGCTGGGGAGGCGGGTAATCCTGCGGCTTTTGATTTGCCGAGTATCTGTAAAAGACTCTGCGAAAAAGGGAGGAAAAAACAGAGAATCTAGGGGGAGGAGGTGCAAGTCGCGGTGGGGAATTAAGATTAAGTGTTGGATATTGGTGAGGTGCGTACAAATTTCGGAAATTTTGAGGATGTCAGCGAGTTGTTGCAATTGCGCTGTCATTGACTCGCGCCAGGGATGGGATTCTTTGCTTTGCTGTTTGCTGGTAGTTTTGCCGTAATTTTGATAGCTGGTTTTCCAGTTTTTCAGCCATTTTTCTAAACTCTGACTGTTGTTCTTTGGGAATAAGTCGCACAGAGGTGTGGAAATAACTTCAAACTTTTCTAGACTAATGATAAAAGCAGTCAGGGAAACTGGGCTGAGATGCCAGTAAATAATCGCCGTTTCGGTGTTGTTTGCCAGTAAGTCTCGGATTTGGGGATAAGTCGGGCTGGCGGTGCGGTTTTGCCAACCTGCGCGCATCCATTGCAGGCAAAAGTTTTTCCTGACTTCGGCTTTTTCCAGGGCATTTACTTTGTCGCCAGACTCGACGAGGGTATCGACTTCTAACTGGTAAAGTCCGGCAAACTTGCGCTGGAGTCGCTGTTTTATTTCGGGGTGAGTTTCATTGTCTAAAAGTAAATTTTCTAAGACGCTAGTAGCTTCAGTAAGGTACTCGCTGGTTTTGGGATCTCCCAAGCTGCGGCAGACGGTAATTAAGCCTTGCATTACTTGTAAATAAGTTTCTGGGATCAGGGGAGATTTCAAGAATTCGCGGGCTTGTTCGTAGCTGGCTTTGGCTTTGTGGAAAGATTCAAAATAAGTCGCTGTTTGTTTGCCGTGTTGGTAGTGTACCTGACCTTTTCTCTGGTGCAATGTGCCACAAGCGAGGCGATAGTCGCGATTGCTGGGGAGATATTTCTGCAAGCCTTCATCCCAGTTTTGAATGGCTTCAATGTAGCGCCCTGAGTAGAAAAATGCCAAACCTCGATTGCCCCAAGCTTGCCAGAATTGATCGCCTGTAATTTCTAAGGCTTTCTTGTAGGCTGCGATCGCCTCACTGTAGCGCCTCAAATGATTTAGGGCCATGCCCTTCCCGACCCAAGCCCCGTGGAATTTTGGTTCAATTTCTAAGCAGTTCTTGAAGGCTGCCAGCGCCTCACTGTAGCGCTCCAAATAATTTAGGGCAATGCCCTTCCCGTTCCAAGCCCAGTGGAATTTTGGTTTAATTTCTAAGCATTTATTGAAGGCTGCGAGCGCCTCACTGTAGCGCTCCAAATAATTTAGGGCAATGCCCTTCCCGTTCCAAGCCCAGTGGAATTTTGGTTTAATTTCTAAGCATTTATTGAAGGCTGCGAGCGCCTCACTGTATCGCCCCCAATAATTTAGGGTAATGCCCTTCCGGTTCCAGGCGCAGTGGAATTTTGGGTCAATTTCTAAGGCTTTATCGTAGGCTGCTATCGCCTCTTCATACTGCTCTAATTTTGCTAGTTCCAATCCTCGATTGTACCAATATTTTTCTCTTTTTTGATTGTCTGCTGAATAACTCAAATTTTAGCCTCCTAAAAATGAGTAACAATATTTGCAACCAATGAATCATCCACGAAATTCGGATTCAAAATCTTCCCACCCAACAATTGCCTACCAATATTCCAAGCAAGTTCACTAATTATCCCGCAATTCATCTCACCCAGCCGCACCATTTGCCCACCCAATTCTAAATTAGTTTCCGGGGATACCAGCAACCTTTCTCCAAATTCTTGCAGCCAGTTTTCCCACTCAGCATCTTTGATGTTGCAGGCGATTAAAAAGCCTTTAATATCGCCTCCACTCCAGCCTTGTTCAACTCCTTCTAACAGTTGCAAAAATTTCTGTTCGTATTCCCCAAAAGTGCGAATCGGAGTTGGCTTTGGCGGTGGGGGTGCTCGTTTGCGGAAATGTCGCTGAAGAAGCCGCCACAGGTTGAGGATTCTTTGCCAAATTTGTCCGAGCATTGGCTGGGTTAGTGATGTGTTGTTGGAGATTGTAGCAGAGTTGGCGGTTGAATGTACATTTGGTTCGTAGGGGCGGGTTCACCAACAATATATAACGATGACCAACAATCTATATAAACCCGCCCCCACCCCACGGTAAATCTGAATGTACATTTCGATTTACCGTGGGGAGAGGGCGGGTTTTCGAGATTGTTTATTTGGGGCGATTATGGTTGGTGAAACCCGCCCCTACGATATCGCAAATTATACGATAGCGAATCCACGAGACATGATATTAGGCAACTCAATAATTAATTGGTGTATCCGTGTCAAAATCTCTGAGAGTGCTTCCTTCTCCTATTACAATTGATTGGGGTCGATTCCCATTTCTCGGAGTCTTAATTCTAAAGCTTGCGATCGCGATCGTTCTTGTTCCAGCAAAGTTTGTGCCTCAGTGGCACGTTCCTCTGCTTCCTGTGCCCGTGCTTCCGCCTGCTGTCGCAGTTGAGCGAGTTCCACAAAACTCACAAACGGTTCTCCCGACGGCCCGAACATTTCGAGTCCGGTTTCAGACAATCCAAAGCGCACGCCCAGTCTGGGACTAATCCAACCGTCTATTTGTTCGATCGCCTCTAACTCTTCCTCAACCCGCTGCCATCCTGTCAATTCTAATGTTTGGGGGTCGTACAAATAGTATTCTTCCACACCGTAACGTTCGTAAAATTTGAACTTTTGAATCATTGGAGCTGGCCGATTTCCCGGCGACCAAATTTCAAACACAACTTGTGGCCCAATATTATCTTCATTCCACTGTTGATAGGAACCACGATAACCTTTTGGTCTACCAAAAACTACCATCACATCTGGTGCTTGGCCAAGTTTATTATTTCCTTCCACGGGATACCAAAGCAAGTCGCCTGCCACGAAAACATTCGGGTCATTCGCAAATAATAGTTCGGAATTTTCCTTAATCCAAACGATTAATCGGAATTGCTCAGTATTGTCTGACATTGGTTCTCCATTGTCATCGGGATAGATAATATTTGATTTGTCGGGAGATTGCAGTTGTGTAACCATTGCTGTTTCCCCAAATTGGCTGCTAGTAATATTGTATTGTAAATGATATCAATTCCGTCCTTCGTAGGGGCCGCGTTCACCCGAAATATTGGCAATTATTCCAACGATAAATAAACCCGCCCCCGCCCCACGGCCAATCTGAATGTACATTTCGATTGTTCGTTGGGTGGGGGCGGGTTTTCGAGATTGTTTGTTTCAGGCGATTATGGTTTGTGAAACCCGCCCTTACGATCGCACAAATTATACGATCGCGAATCAACGAGACATGATATTAGAGAACTCGATAATTCATCAGTGTATCCGTGTCAAAATCTCTTAGAGTGCCTTCTTCCTTACCCTAAAAAGAAATAATCAAGTAACCGTTTTGGAACTTAGCACCAGTAACAGACTTCCCAGTTAGCGCCGGAGGCAGCAAAATATTGCGCCGCTGATCGCCCGCTTCGATCGTCACTTCCGGCCCGGATTGAATCAATTTAATTTCTTTCTTGTCAAACCCAGGCAAAAACAAACTAACTTGACGCTGTGCAATGTTTATGTTAATGGGTTTAGGAGCTTTTGCCCCCTCAGAAAAATCTGGCAAAGCATCAATTAGCGGCTGCCAGTTATTGTCACTGTGCGGCGGAACCGAAACAGCCGTCAAAGGATCAAACTCGGCACTAATAGCTTCTGTAACCGATCCTTGATTAACAATGACACCGCCCACAGTCAAGCCAACTTGTTGAGAACTTCCCCAAAGATAGCGAGCAGTTGCGATCGCACTTGCATCCCCAGTCGTCACCAAAAAAGCCGCCGTGCGGTTCGGATCAGCCAGCGCTGCCTTACCCTTATCCAAAAGATTATCGACTTGCTTAGTCGATTGAAAAGCATTGTCTCCCGACAAATCCACAGTCAACACGGTACTGACAACCGGTTGAATAAAAGGTGAAACCGCTTTCACCAAATCCGAATCTACCAAAACTTGACGGAACCTGCGGATGTACCAACTCAGAATTTCCGGCATTCCCAGCATCCGCAGCGTATCCATGCCGCCATTGCCGTCATAAACAATTACATCGTATTGTTTGCTGTCCTCGTATTCCCGAAGTTCGTTCAACCCCAGCGCGCTGTCCATTCCCGGCAACACCCCTAATTCTTGACCGTAAATCTCCTTGAAAAACGGAGTACGGACATATTGAGCTTCTAGTTGTTTAACTTCGTCCCACCTGCGTTCTAGCAGCGGCGCGCTTTGCACCTGAACTGCTTTGAGGTTGGGGGCGATTTCTTGGGGGCTGAGAGTCAGGGGAGCCCCTAGCAGAATACCCAATGCAGGGCCCGGATCTTGGCCGAGCAGCAGAACTCGCTTGCCTTGAGCGGCATATTTTTTAGCTGTTGCGATCGCGATCGTACTGCGGCCAGTGCCGCCTTTGCCCAAAAATGTCAAAATCAAAGCCATTTTCTGTTCTCACTGCCAAAGCTTACTCTTTAACATTTAAGCGCAACCTTCAGCCAGAGTGGGGGAGGGGGGAGAGTGGAGGAAGAGGAGAGTCGGCGAGTGGGAGAGTGGGAGAGGGGAAGAATGGGGAAAATTTTTCCTCTTCCTTCTTCCTTCTTCCTTCTTCCTTCTTCCTTCTACATCTGTTAAACGGGTTCTAGCTCATCTTCAAAGAACCAAGTCGAAAAACCGTCAAACTTGACAACCACGCCTACTCCGCTACCGTCAACCATTCTGAATCCGTCAACAGTGCCTACTGGATTCTCTTTTATCCTGCCCACCATATTCGGAGGTATCCGATCTCTGAGACGGCGCACCTTAACTCTCTGACCTACTTCTATTGCCACGGAAATTGTTCTCCTGCTCTATATAACCTATATACAACCGTTTATTTTACAGTTTGGCGTCTACTTCGGAACAGCAACACCAGCAGGCGATCGCACCCTATGATTTTCCATCGAAATTTCGACCAACTTTCCCTAAAAAACGCTATTCTAGTCAGAGTTGGTCGATCGTGTACCCTGATTCGCTTGGGTTTGCTTCATCAGGTTCCACATGGGCAAGTTCCACTCCCTGATCTGGGCGCACCACTTAGATAATTATTTTTTATCGCTTCGCAAAAAGAATCTTTTTATTAATTGCCACAACTACAGGATTTCTCCCCAGTTAGTCATCCTTCCGGCAGAAGCCAAAAGGCATTCAGAAGTTGTAATTAATTTTATGTTTGCTATATATAACTCGGCGCTCTCTAAGGTTGAGATCGGCGAAATTACTGCTGCAAAGCAGTTTGAGTCTGGTTGGCAAAATTTTCCGAAGGTCATATTTTAGTAAATTGCCCTGTTGTAACAGTTTACTAAAATATGACAATAAAAAGAAGATTTAATGCTAAAATTAAATGCTGAAAAAGTTGATTTTGGGTGCGGTCTTACGGCATAAAAAGTGGAATGATTGCCGGATTTAGGGAGTCTAATAGAGGAAATGAAGTCAAGGAACTTCAACATCACAAAATTGAAATAATGAATAAAATTTTTACGTGCTGGCGATCGACCAAAATTCCGCTCCTAAGTTTGTCGTTAGCTGTGTTCGCCTGTCTGCAGCTTGGTCGTGGGACGATCGCCAGTCCGCTCTCTCCATCCCCCAAGCAGCCGTCGAACCCTACTAAAATTGTCTCGGTCGATCAACCGCCAGCATTGCCAACCGACTCAAAATCTCCCAAAAATCCGGCAACAGTGGCGGCGAATTCATCCCCAGCAGAGACGATAAACGCTCAGGGAACCGCGGTCGGACGATCGCTCGAAATACAAGAAATTCGCGGTAAAGTAAGCTTTAAAGGGCGACCAGCAGTCGTGGGCGATCGGCTTCTGGCCCCCGGAGACGAAATCATCACCGGCCCCGATTCCACAGCCCGTTTAGCCATCGACAACAACGCCGGCATCGTGGAAGTTTCCGAAAAAACCGCAGTCAGAATATCCAATTTGTCAAGCAGTGCAGGCGGGGAAAAAGACACAGCCATTTTTGTCAGCAGGGGGCGAGTCAGGTTGTCGATCGGCAAAACTGCTGCGACAACTCCCGCAGCCAACACCTCAACAATTATCCCGCCGAACCAAATAGCCGCCCTCAATAGCCTCAGCGGAGTTGGCAAATCCAGTCAAATTGCCCAACAAAAAAAGTCTGCCAAAACTGCCCCAGTCAGGGTTGAAACCCCAGAAGGGGTTGCCGGAGTCCGCGGCACCTCCTTTGGCGTCAGCGTCGGTGGGGGCAAAACCGCAGTCGAAACTATTGAAGGTGCAGTCGTAGTATCCGGCAGCGCCGACTCAGAAGTAGTTGTCAACGGCGGCAACGCCACGACAATTTTCCCTCAAACCTCGCCCGTGGCGCCCTCAGCGAGCCCTCGCCTAGCTCAACTCAAAGTCCGCAGGTTGTTGAGATTCAGCGGCAATATCTATCGCCTCAGCGGTCAAATTAACCCGATCGACACACTTTATGTCAACAACGAAGAGATTAAGAGCGATCGAAATGGCAACTTCAAAATCCAAGGAATTTTACCTCCAAGCCGCCGCCTCCAAATCGTAGTGCGAGGGCCGTCAGTCACAGAACGGCATTACAGCCTCGTCGTTCCCTAAACAACCTATCTAAGAGTAAAGTGCGCGGGCAGTCTCTGAAGACGTGAGTTAGAGCCTAAGTCGTATCTGGGTGGATTATTTTGTGTAGGTGCGAAGCATTTCGCGGTGAATCTCGGTAGTCAAAATAAATAAATTTTGCGTCAACCCTTCGCCCTTACGGTATTGTAAAACTTCATGACTCGCACTCCTGTCGAAAGTCGGACTCGAATGTCAATTATTTCGTCAAATTAATTGCATGAAGTTCAAACAATGGATGGATCATCTCAAACACAATCAACTGATCGGCCTGCGGCAATATATAATTTCAAATCCTCCCTGGATGACAGGCACCCTAGCAGGGCTAATGTCTGTAGCCATGCTGCAAGTGGGAATGTGGAAACCCCTTGAATATTTGGGATACAAAACGCTATTTCAAATTCGAGAATCGGGTATATTACCAAATCCCGGATGGGATAAGAGAATTGCAGTAATTGCGATCGAACCGCATTCCTTGCAAGAATACGGTCAATTTCCTTGGCCCCGCAACCGCTATGCCGAACTGCTAGAATCACTGAAAAAATCTCCCCCTACAGCAGTTGGTTTTGACATTCTTTTCCTCGATCCAAGTCCGAAAGATGATATTTTAGCCGCGGCAATTGCCGCCAACGGCAAAGTTGTACTCCCTAGAACCCCCAAAGAAGAACCCGTAGCATCTTTAAAAGCAGTCGCGGCAGGTGTCGGCCACATCAGCCAAGAAGCCGATAGCGACGGTATTACCCGCGAGTCAAAAATCTTTCTCAACGGGATTCCTAATTTCGGTTTAGCATTGACTCACAGGTACAATGCTGCTAATCCCCAAGATCCAGTATTGCTCCCAAAGTCAAAAAATAAGCAGGAAAAAAAAGTCTGGGTTAACTGGCCGGGGAAAACAGAAAATCTATCTACCTATGCTTTTGTTGATGTCGTAGAAGGTAGAATTCCCGCAGATGCTCTGACCAATAAGTTAGTTTTAGTGGGCATAGTTGCTACCGGTTTCGACCCGATATCTTCACCTCTCAACAAGACTACGGGTGGGGTTTATTTATATGCAGCGTTGGTTGACAATTTGCTCAATCAACGCTTGCTGCAGCGGCTGCCGGTACTCGTAGAAATTTTGTTATTGTTGGGGATTGGTTCGCTTACCGCTTTGGTTCTGGGCCACCGAGGTGTTAAGGAGAGAATTGCGATCGCTCTCGGTTTGCCTATAATTTGGATTGCGGCTGCTGCTTTGTTATTTGGCTTCTTTTTTTGGTGGGTGCCGATTGCTGCACCTATCGGCACCCTCATTTTATCTAGCACTGCTTTGCAACTGCGGGAACAGTACGAAAAGCAGCAGTTGATGAGGTTATTTGAAAAGCACGTCGCTCCGGAGACAGCTCAGCTTATTTGGGAACGCAAAGCTGAGATATTTGAACAAGGAGAACTCGAACCTCAAGAACTTACAGCAACGGTGCTGTTTATGGATATTCGTAGTTTTACTTCGATTTCAGAAAAAATGCCGCCGCGGGATTTGCTCACCTGGCTGAACAATTATTTGGAAGCGATGACCAACTGTATTATGGATCACGGCGGGGTTGTAGATAAATACATCGGTGATGCAATTATGGCAGTTTTTGGGGTGCCTTTTTGCCATACCGAATATCGACAAATCCAACAAGATGCTTTGAATGCAGTTGCGGCTTGCATTGCGATGCACGAACGGCTGCACCAACTTAATCAGCAGCTTAGAATTGAACGCAAACCTTTAATTAAATTTGGCATCGGTTTGCATACCGGACAGTTAGTTGCTGGTAGCGTGGGCGGTTCCCGGCGTTTGAATTATTCTGTGATCGGCGATGCTGTCAACGTTGCTGCTAGATTGGAGGCGATGAATAAGGAAATTGTTTCTGACAGTCCTTTTAATTTGTTGGTGACGGGGAGGACTTTTGCTTACGTGCGCGATCGCTACGAAGGCCAAAAAGTAGGCTCGATTCAATTGCGCGGCAAAAAAGAAGAGACTGTGGTTTATGCTATTTTGGGTGAAAAGCATTAGTTATTGGGCATTGGGCATTGGTTCAGGACTTACGTATCAAAACCAAAGAAACCGGGTTTTTGGCAGTTTATGCCAGCATTCACGAAATATTCTCGCAAAAAACCCCGGTGGTTGAGCGAAGTCGAAACCCTGACCACCCGTGCGTAATTCCTAATCTAATCAAACACGCTCAGCCGCAGAGTTTTAGCTATTTGTTCTAACAGAAATAAGCCACCGACAGAGTTTCCCTCTTTATCCAAGGGCGGACTGTAAAAGCCGATCGCACCTTGACCCGGAATTACCGAAAGCATTGCCCCGCTAACTCCCGACTTAGCAGGCAGTCCCACCCGCAGCGCAAAGCGGGCGGATGCTTCATACAAACCGCAAGTTGCCATTAGTGCTTTGACAGTGCGGCAGTTTTCCCCGATTTGTCGATCGCCACTATTTACCAAAACCATCCCCAGCTTAGCTAAATCCTCCACAGTTCCCGACAAACAGCAGAGGCGATTGTAAGTTTCTAAAGCAATTTTCGAGTTTTGAATATAACCCGATTCTACCATTTTCAAGGCGAGATTCCAATTATTTTCATTCGGCATTGAATTCACTGAAGAGAGCATTAACTCGTCAACAAATAACTGACTGTTTGCCTGTTGATTCAGCCAATCGAGCAAGTTTTGACAGCGCGCCACAGCATTTTGACCGGGAATCAAAGACGCTAGGGCGATCGCCCCGCTATTAATCATGGGGTTTCTCGGCTTCCCTTGGTCTATTTCGAGTTGAGTTAAGGAATTGAAAGGCAGTTCCGAAGGCTCGCAGCCAACGCAGTCAAATACCGTTTTTTCGCCCAATTCGCACAGCAAATAAAGCAGCACAAAGGGCTTGACTGCGCTCATCAGCGAGAATGTTTGAGCAATGCTACCCCAGCTCAAAAATTGACCGTCAATTGCCCGAATTTGCACGGCAAACCCTTGTCGGTCGGCTCGCGCCAGGAGGGGTATGTACGCGGCGATTTGACCGGATTTACTGCGATTAATTGCCTCTTTTGCCCAAGCTTCCAGTTGTTCGGGTTGCAAGGACGATAGTTTGCTGGTGGATATTTGCACTCTCGATTATTTCGATTATTTTAAATTTTAGATTGGCATTCCTGGCGCGATATTGTGCCATAAACCCAGTTTATTAACAGAATTGCGTCACTTGGGAACGCTGCGGCAAGAAACTGGGTTTCTTCGGGGATCTCAACCAAGCTCGATCTTCAGGCTGTTGACGTTTCGGCCCGCCGGGAGCCAATAAAGTTATTGACAAATTTTTCATAAAAAAACCTGTACTTTGCATAAAACTCTCCCCTTCACCCAGATAGATAAGTAGCAGCTTCAAGGCAACGCTGCTATCTAAAACAAACAAGCACTAGCTTGAAATGCCTTCAGATTCTGATGTTTAAGCCCCAGCAAGGGGCGGCGTGCATATTTAACTTAATTCTTTCAGAGTTCGCCAAATCCTGTCCGGAAAACCCCCGAACCTCTGAGAATGTACTATCCAACCGAATCTACAAAAACCAGGATAAAAAAATGGCAGAAGCTAAAGCAGAAGCACCAAAGCCCGCTCCAATGACTTTTAAGGGTGTATGCAGCGACGGAGTTCTCAAAGGCAAAGAAATTGAAGGGAAACTAGACATCAAAGTTAACGTCGAATCTGTCAAAAGTCCAGAACCAACGAAAAAAGCACCCCCTGCGTCGGAGACAGCTTTCTTTTGGGCGCTGTTTTTATTAATGGCAAGCATGGTCGTCGGCAACCCCGCCGAAATGAGAAAAAACAGCTCCCCACAAAGGTCTCATTCTCATCAGATGTTAAACCAATCTGGGGAGCAGTCGCTGTTGCCTAAGAAAAACACCAGCAACTTGCCACTTTAGGCCCTGGGAGCCTGCCAGCCGCGCAAATAGTAATAAAAAGACCCGAAATATTCATCGAATACTCGCGTCGTAGTTACCAAAGCTTCTGCACTAGGCAAAAAATCTCCCGCGTCTAAGCGCAGTCTCGAACTCCCTCCTGAGGTGGGTTGAAAAGTGTAGAAGTCGGTAGCTCTAGGAACCACCTGGATTCCCATATTTGCAAAAGCGAGGCTAGCACGCCGCATCTGAATCGCAGATGTTACCAGGATGACTTTGCGCGGGGCGCCACGGCTGTCGAGTATCTTTCTCACTTCTTCAGCGCTGGTGCGTATGTTGCTGCCGTTATCGTCTAGAACAATACTGCTGCGCGGCACGCCCATGTTGTTTGCCAGCAAAGTCTCGATATCCTTAGCTTCGCCAACATAACCCTCCAACTCGCGTCTCGGGCCAGCGGTAACGATGACCATAGGTGCGAGTTGTTTTCTGTACAAAACGGCAGCATAGGGCAGGCGATTGCCTGTATCTGTCAGTTGAATCGCTACTCGGTTGGGGATGTGAGGCTGAGTGGTTCCTTTGCCCAGCAGGACGATCGCCGCTGCGGTTTCGTCGCAGCAAACTGTGCGGACGGCTGCGGCGGCGTCCCGTTCTGCTTGCTCGGCGAACCAGTAAGCGACAACTGGCATACTCGAAAGGATCAAAACTAGCAGGGCTGCCAAGATCATTCTCGGCGCCGGGTTGCGGATGCCCCCGTTCGTGATCAGCGCGGATGCAATCACCAGCAGCGTGATTGAAAAACCCAGCGGCTTAAAGAAGAAGGCTATTAAGCCGAAAATCGCTGCTCCGACCGGGGTGTCTGGCGCAAAAAAAGCTAGGATCAAAAGGCTGATCAGCAGCAAAACGCGCAGCCGATCTAATAATGGATTGTCTTTGCCTCCTGATTGATCCCACCACGATTTGAGCAGTGAGAACAGGAGGAATAGAAATAGAATGCGAGCTAACAGTTCTGGCATCTTGCAATATTCTGTGTCTTCATAAATTAGTACAGAAGTTTTGGAAACGATCGCGAATTTAGCTGCGGGAGGAAATACGAGAATCGGTGAGTTTTTAACTTTCGCCAATAACGCAGCCCGATCGCATTTATCCTAATGCTCGCTTCCGGTCAGCTATCAACTATTGGCTGCAGGGTGAAGCCCGCTACTTCCAGTCACAGATTGCTGACAGTTAATTGGTAATTGATAACTGGTAATGGTTGATTGATAATTGGTAATGAATCGAGCACGCCGCAGGTGAAATTGGCAATTCAACTCTGCTTTCTGCTGCCTGCTTTTTGTCCCCATTACCTGTTACCCATTCACCAATCCCAATTTATCGGCGCTTCAGTTGATTCCGAATTGCCTGCGTTACCGTTTGAATTACTTTAACACGAGCATAATACTTGTTATCGGCCGCAATTAGCGTCCAGGGAGCAAGCGGCGTGCTGGTGCGGTGAATCATTTGATTCACCGCCACTTCATAATAATTCCACTTTTCCCGATTTCGCCAATCTTCCTCGGTGAGTTTGTATTGTTTAAAGGGATTGTTTTGCCGCTCTGTAAACCGCTTTAGTTGCTCGTCAGGACTGATGTGCAGCCAGAATTTAACTAAGACACAACCGAAACTGGTGAGTTGCTCCTCAAATTCGTTGATTTCCTGATAAGCTCGGCGCCATTCGGGTTCGGTGGCAAATCCTTCGACTCGCTCGACCAGCACTCTACCATACCAACTGCGATCGCAAATGCTGATTTTACCAGCCGTTGGCAGCCGTCGCCAGAACCGCCAGAGGTAGTGATGTGCTTTTTCTTCGTCTGTCGGAGCCGCAAAGGCATTAACGGTGTAACTGCGGGGGTCTAATACGTCCGTCAAGCGTTTGATTGCTCCTCCTTTACCGGCGGCGTCCCAACCTTCAAACAGCACTAATACGGGGATTTCCTCTTCGTAGATGCTTTGTTGCAGTTTGCCAAAACGGGTTTGTTGTTCGCGAAGTTGCTGTTTGTATTCGTCGGGCGACAGCGATTGAGTTAAATCTACTTGGGCCAGCAAGTCGGGTTCGCTGGGTTGCAAGCTTTCTTGAGGTGGCAATTTTACGGGTGCAGATTGCATCGGCAGTCTGTCTAAGGCTTCTGTAATTGTCGCTGCCATTTGCGTTAAAACTTTGACTCTGGCCCACCGCTGACAATCGCCTTCTACTAGCGTCCAAGGTACCGGGCCCGTGCCGGTTTGGGCTACCATTTCTTCGGCAAAAGTTGTGTATTCTTCGTATTTTTTGGCTTGTTTCCAATCTTCGGGCCGCACTCGCCAAGCTTGTAAGGTGTCGTCTTCTAGTTTTTTGAGCCGGTGCTTGAGCTCTTTTTTGCTGAGGTGAATCCAAAATTTGGCAATTGCTGCGCCGTCATCTACCATCTGCCGCTCGAAGGCGTTGATTTGCCGGATGGCTGTCGGTACTTCTGTCTCGGAGACTCGATCGAACAATCGGTCTTCTAAAACATGAGTGTACCAACTGTGGTAGAAAAAGCCAATTTTGCCGCGGGCGGGGAGTTTCTGCCAAAACCGCCATAGGAAAGGATAGCCCATTTCTGCATCTGACGGCGGCCAAATCGGGTGGACGGCAAACCCCCGCGGGTCCATATACCCCACCATTTTTTTGACTAAAGCACCTTTGCCGGCAGCGGCCCAACCTTCGAGGACGATAATTGCGGGCAATTTTTTTTCCCTGCAGGCCAGTTGGAGCGATCGCAACTGCTGCATTAAAACTTCTATCTTGGCATCGTAGGTTTCTTTATCTAGGGAAATGTTTAAATCCAGGTTGTCAAGCATATTTACCTTCTACCAATCCGAAATCTAGTTTAATGTTAGTTTAACGTTTGGATAAATCCCACCTAAAATCAGGTAAAAAAGTGATGAAAACTACTGTTACGGTCGGTTAAAACTGCGATGCTTCTGCCCTCAAAAACCTGCTCCCGTCCATACTAACAAAACTCTCCTCACCTCAAACTTGCAAAAAAAAACAGCTCAGGTTATATTTGAGATAGGGAACTTTTAAATAAGTTCAACTTCTCCCCTCCCCCGATCGGGCGAGTTAACAGGAGGAGCAAGAAATCCCTGAAAAAGGATTTATTGTAAAAGAGAGCAAAAGTAAAAATCAACTACCCACTGGGGGTGACAACTTCTTTACTTAGCTGTAGAAACTTTATTCAAACAATAGTTACTTAAGCACCAAGCTTGGTAACGAAAGAGAGCGCGACTCATCGACATCTAGCGATAAACTCACCTACAAAATTAGCCCCAAAGGGCCAAACAATTTTTATGATTGCCTAATTAGATAAAACCTGAAAGCCTGGGTGATATAAACAGGTTTCTGAGTTTTATCGACACCACAATAAATCTGCATTACATCCGCGTTTATCCGCGTTCATCTGCGGTTAATCATCAAAAACTCGGAGTTTTGCAAGAAATTCACTGTACTTGTTTGCCAATACTACTTAAGAGGAACAGTCCGAAGTTACGGATTGCAAGTTTTCTATGAATATCTTAACAACACGCTCCTACAAGGGCGAAACTGACTGGTGCGCGATCGCAAATTTGATCGATGCTTGCGAAGCCGTAGATAGACTCGGCGAAGAAGTCTCAGCAACTGAACTTAAGCTAATACTTGATGCCCCCAAACTCGACCAAGCCCGCGACGTACAGTTGTGGGAAGATGGTAATTACAAACTAATCGGTTTAGCACTCCTAGATATGCCCGATTCGCCAGAGGAAATAGACGCTTGTCTCTGGTTTTACGTGCATCCAAACGTGCGCGGCGCAGGTTTGGAAAAAGACATAATTAAGTGGGGCGAAAAGCGGCTGCGCGAAGTAGGAAAAGAACGCAATTTGCCGGCAAAATTGCGTACCTACAGCCGCGAGGACCAAACCAATGAGATGGGGCTGTTAGAAAAACAGGGCTTTGAGGTCGATCGCTATTTTTGGACAATGGCCCGATCCCTCGCCGAACCGATTCCCGCGCCGGAATTCCCCGCAGATTTTGCACTGACACACGTATCGGGAGAACAAGACATCCAACCCTGGGTAGAGATGTTCAACCAGTCATTTATCGATCACTGGAATCACCACGATTTAACTGCGGAAACCGTGCGCTACTGGATGCAAGACGCCAATTATCAGCCGGAATTAGATTTAATTGCTGTTTCGGGCGATCGTAAATTTGCTGCTTTCTGCGACTGTCAAATCAAACCCCAAAAAAACGCCCGCAGCGGCACAAAAGACGGCTGGATTGAATTGTTGGGTACGCGGCGCGATTTTCGGAAAATGGGTTTAGGAAAAGCGATGCTATTAGCTGGTTTGCATAAGTTGAAAGCAGCGGGTGCAAACACAGCTAAACTCAGCGTCGATGCTGATAGTTTGACGGGGGCGACAAAGCTTTATAAATCAGTGGGTTTCCGCCCGATGGAAACTTGGATCGAGTGGGCTAAGACTGTGTAGAAAAAGGTTGGTACTGAAGGCGAGAATCCCGACTGCTTAAAGAAGCCGGGGTTCTCAAGTGCGATTTTGGGTCAAGTGCGAGATCCCTTTTGGATCGAATGGGATCTCGCACTTTTTTTGATTTCCTAAATCAACCGGAAATTAGCCGATGTTATTGCATTGGCACTCACTCCAATCATCACACCTAACTCCTCTCCTGTCAAGACATTTTTGATGAGAGTTCCCTGAGTATTTTGAGTGATTGCTAACTGACCAAAACTCAAACCTCCGGTTAATCCAATCAAGTCTTGACCGATTGTAAAATCAGCAATAATATCAAATCCTTGACCAGCTTTTAAGGCAAAGATATCGTTACCACTACCGCCAATTAAACTATCATTACCCAAGTCTCCGTAAAGAATATCATCACCTTGACAACCAGTGAGAGTATCGTTGTCTTCGCCTCCGTAAAGAGTATCATTTCCTTCACACCCTCCCAGGATATCTGCTCCTTTGTCACCGCTGATGAAATCATTACTTTCACCGCCACAGATGGTATCCGAGCCCTCGTTTCCAAACAGGTAGTCATCACCTTGACTACCAAACACTATGTCATTCCCTTTGCCTCCAAATAAGGTGTCATTATCCTTGCCACCATCGATGAAGTCATCATTTCTATTAGCATAAACGATGTCATTACCTTCGCGACTATTTATGGAGTCATTGCCTTTGCCTCCAAAGATTAAATCATTGCCCAAGTCGCCAAGAATAATGTCATTATTTTCATCTCCAAATAGGATGTCCGCGCCACTACCACCACTGATAAAGTCATTGCCTGTGTTGCCGTTGAGGATGTCGCCGCTGTCACCACCATATAAGTTGTCATCCCCGGATTTGGCATCGAATATATTGCCAAAGTTGCTACCCAGTAATTCATCGTTTTTGGCAGTGCCTATTTGAATTGTCGATACACAGAGTATGGTGTTTTCAACTGAATTCGGTTGGTTTAAGTTGGGATAGTCAATGTCATCGCAGATGCAGTCGTCATTGGGGATGTTGTTAGTTGTTGGTATTGGCGTTACCGATGGCGTTGGCGTCGGTGTTGATGCGGGCGTCGGTGTCGCTGTTTCCGCTATTGTTGGTGTGGGTGTGGGTATTGGTATTAGTATGGGCGGGGGCGCTGAGGCGGCAACATTCACGCTAAAAGTACCTAAATTGCTAGCAGCAGACAAATTGCCCACAACATCCTTCACCTGCGATGCTTGCAAATTAACTGTGTAAGTACCATTATCAACACTATCCCAAGTTCCCCCAGGCGGCGTCAACGAATATGTTGCTGTGCGGGGCGTGCCATTTCCAGTGGGTGTGGCACTAATAAAGGTAGCAGGAATAGCACCACCTGACCAATTTACAACAACGTCAGAATTATCTAAACTGCTAACATCAACTCCACTACTATCGCTGAAAGTAACTGTCAATATCTGACTGGTACCACTCGCTGTAGTAATGTTAGAAATTGCACTCAAGTTAGCAGTAGGTGGGGTGATATCAACAGTAGGTGTGGTGACATTAGCAGTACGAGTCAGTTGAGTTGCTGCGGTATTGTTATTACCCGCTGTATCAGTTGCTTTGGCAACAAGTACATCAACTGTGACATTACCACTAGCAGCAGGAGTGACATCAAAGGTGTAAGTTTTGGCATCAACTTTAACAAAGTTATCGACAGTCGCATTGGCTACTGTGATATCAGTATTATCAAAGCCGTTGACATCTTCATTAAAGCTAGCAGTGACGCTAAATAAACCAGTTACTGTTGATGTTGAAGTTGATGTTAAGGTAACATTTGGTGGGGTGATGTCAGGTGTGGTGACATTAGCAGTGCGAACGAGTTGAGTTGCTGCGGTATTGTTATTACCCGCTGTATCAGTTGCTTTGGCAGCAAGTACATCAACTGTGACATTACCACTAGCAGCGGGAGTGACATCAAAGGTGTAAGTTTTGGCATCAACTTTAACAAAGTTATTGACAGTCGCATTGGCTACGGTGATATCAGTATTATCAAAGCTGGTGACATCTTCATTAAAGGTAGCGGTGACGCTAAATAAACCAGTTACTGTTGGTGTTGAAGTTGATGTTAAGGTAACATTTGGTGCGGTGATGTCAGGGGTGGTGATATCAGCAGTGCGAACGAGTTGAGTTGCTGCGGTATTGTTATTACCCGCTGTATCCGTTGCTTTGGCAGCAAGTACATCAACTGTGACATTACCACTCGCAGCGGGAGTGACATCAAAGGTGTAAGTTTTGTCATCAACTTTAACAAAGTTATTAACAGTCGCATTGGCTACGGTGATATCAGTATTATCAAAGCTGGTGACATCTTCATTAAAGGTAGCGGTGACGCTAAA